>JBKDHA010000082.1:0-53547 GCA_046335555.1 Bacteroidota bacterium | reverse complement strand
GCCCTGGGATCACGCGACGACGGAGCTTAATCCTAAGCCTTGGCGCCGTAGAGCCTGAGGCTTCTAAGCTCACGAGAAAAGCGATGTGTAACCAGCCGAATGAGGATTGATGTTAGCGAGCGTAGCGAGCGATGCCGAGTGAGGATTAATGTTAGCGAGCGTAGCGAGCGATGCTGAGTGATGAAAAATGCCCGCGAACGAAGTGAGCCCCCCCAAAAAAACATTCACAAAAAACAAAAAAAGACATCCCGCCTATTAAAAAAAGGCAGAATGTCTTTCTCCAAAAAAACAGCTACTTACGAACGAACAAAGCTTCCCGAAATAGAATTCACCACCCCGCCAGTTGTTGCAAACGAAATACTAATATTCGTATTCGCAAAAGTCTGGAAGTTGGTAGATGCTCCTGTTCCCGCTACAACTACAGTTGGGTTGCCGTTTGATCCCCAAAAAAAGAAAACAGCATTCGGAGTCATGGTAGAAGTATTCCATACTCCGGAAATGTTCCACTTTGCTCCGTTCACAGTAAGGGTTCCTGAAATAGAACCTGTGCTGTCGTCAGCATTTGAGATTACGAGTGTGGCATTAAGCGCACTGTTGGTGTAAGTTCCTACGATAGGACTCATGGTGTAGAGGTGTTAAGTTAAACGTATAGATTGATTGGAATTTACTGATTGAAGATGCCCGCAACCGATGTGCCTGACAGGTTTGCAGTCAAGGCTACAGATCGCCGGTGCCAACTACAACAACGCCGTCGCCTTCGTATTTTACACTCAGTTGTACCGGCTTATTAGGTGTTGTGGGCGATTGTATCGGCTTGTAAACCGGACCGCCGGTAAAACCATGTACGCACAGGCTGAATTGGTTACCACTGCTCTCAGCGGCAAACATCAGTTCTGCCTGAAGCGGACGAATAGTACCGGCTGAGAGCTGAACAGTGAAGTGTAAAATTTCAGACTCGTTGAGCGTAATCGTAATCATCGACGTTTCGGCATTGGCCGGAAGCATAACGGTCAAATCACCCATTCCGCGGGTAAAGCAGATTGAGATATCCTGTGTGCCGATATTTTTTACTGATTCGATGGTGATTTGTGTGTTACTCATGACGTGCTGTGTTTTTTGAAATTGACAAAGCAAAAATGAAGGGTTTCCGGGGAGGAGTAAAACAAGAATCAATTCATATTATAACAATCTAATTTTATTTTTATTGATATAAATAATTGATAAATAGTATATTGATGTAATTTTATTTATTCGATCCAATAAAAGTCCGACATTGAAAAATGATTTTCACCTCGTTCAGTCGCTCACGGTAGCTGAGAAACGGTTTATTACGCTTGTGGGGCAGGCGCTGGCTGGCAGCAAAGGCAGTAAAGCGCTGAGTTTATTCAGGTTGCTGAACAAAATGAAAACATTCGGCAAAGCTGAGTTCCGCAGCCAGTCTGAGCTGGAGAATATTCAGCCTGCATTGTCCACGCACAGACAACGCATGCGGCAGCATATTTTCAGTTGTCTGCAGCAACTTGGCAGCGATAAAAGTTTGCAGGGGCGTTTGTCGCTGCTGATGACCGAAACCGAAACGCTTTTCGGACGCATGCAGGCCGTTGAGGCGTTGCGGGCGGCCGAAAGAGGGATGCTGCTTGCCGAACGCTACGGACGCTACACCGCTGCTCTCGAATTTGCAGAGTGGCAGCGTCGTATTTTGCTCACCGTTTTTCCGGCTGATGCACGGCAGAAACTGGAACAACTGCATCAGAAAACAGAGCAGTTTACAGCACTTGCCGTAAAGCAACAGAAACTTGCCTGCTGGAGCGAACAACTTATCTGCGAAAGACGTTTGGGAACATCGCGCCGAATAGGCAGGTACAAAGAGCAGTTGCAGGAGGTTGAACAGTATTTGAAACAATTGGCCGAGCCGCACCCCGATTTGCTTACCGAAAGTTTGCGCTGCGATGTGCAGGGACTTTTTTACCTCGCTACTCAAAAAGGTGAGCAGGCGCTTGGGGTTTATACTCAAATTATACAGAAGTGGAATGCAGCTGCAGAGTGGAGAGAAGTCTATCCCGATCTTTATCTCTCGCTCTTCAAAAACTTTCAACTTTCGGTTTTTTGGGGCACGGTGAGCCGCGAACGCATTGAATCGTACCTGAAACTCCTGCCGCATCCCGAAGAATTACACCCCAGAAACCGCCTCGAATTTGAACGCATCCGAAACGGGCATCTGATTACGCTGGGCTTAAATACCGGGAAGTTTGAGCTGGTCTTTCAGCAAATTCCGCTAATTACCGGGTGGCTCGAAAATAACCGCAATCAGTTGCCGGCGGCTTCGCAGTTGGCTTTCCGTTATAACATCTGCATTACTTTTTTCCTGAGCGGAAATTACCGCGAAGCTTACCGGCAATTGCAGCCTATTTTGCAGCATACCGGCAAAGGTAACAGAGATGATATTCTCGAATTTTCGAAAGTGTTGCAGGCTATTTTACTGTATCAGTTCGGAGATCATGACCTGAACGAGTATCTGTTGCGCTCTGCACGAAGCTTTTTTAAACGTAATCAGCGCCAGTGGGCATTTGAAGAAGCTGTGCTGCGTTATCTGAATTTATCCATCTCGACTGGACACAGTTTGCAAATCGAAAACCTGGGCGCAGAACTGGCCGGAAAACTCGAACGCTTTGCAGCCGAATCTTTCGGGCCGTATCCGCTGCTCGGACTTACCGAAGTGCAGTGCTGGCTCGAAAGCAGTAGAACCGGAAAGCCAATTCACGAAGTGTTTCTCTCTAAACTGGTGAAAGAAGAAGAGTAGCAGCAACAAAAAACACCGGCACTGTTAACGAGTACCGGTGTCATCATCCTATCAAAAAATGGAATTACAAACTGCTCAGCGCAGCCATAATATTCTCAAAATTCGGCTGATCACCAGCACTTTCAAGAACTTCAGCATAACGCACAACACCATCCTTATCAATCACAAACGCTGAACGTTTAGAAACACCTTTCAGTCCAAGCACAAAATCAGCATAGATTGAACCGTAAGCCGTGCTAACTTCCTTGTTAAAATCAGAAAGCAAATCAAAATTCAGTTTCTGATCTTCTTTGAATTTTGCAAGAGTGAACGGCGAATCAACACTGATTCCGAACACCTTAGCGTTCACAGTATTGTAAGCTGCAATATTATCGCGCACAGAACAAAGTTCGGCTGTGCAAACGCTGGTAAATGCCATCGGGAAAAACAAAAGCAGCACAGGCTGACCCTTGTGTGCCGAGAGGCTTACTTCCTGTTTATCGGAATTAAAGAGTTTGAAATCGGGAGCGGTTTGTCCGGTTGTAATACTCATAATGATTTATGTTTTATGGTGTGTGAATTCAGTTGCAAAGATCGTTAAAACAACAGATGAAAGAACAAGTTGTTCGCCAGAATTTGTAATCCATTTTTGTTCGCATCAGATTACTTAATAATATTCAGCCATATCATACAGATTGCCAGTGCATCAAGGCCATTGCAACTACATTTTTGCAATAACCGGGTAGCTTTCGGACTTTCTGATCCGATAAATCTCTTTACTTTGTAAAGGTATGCAGTTGGCATTTTTTCCTTTATTTCTCAGTTTCCGCTGGCAGGATGTGCTGGATATTGTATTGGTAGCATTGCTGTGTTATCAGCTTTACCGGTTGGTGCGTGGAACTGCGGCGCTCAATATTTTTATCGGGATTGCCATATTTTACGCCATTTTCAGGCTGGTACGCTTGCTTGATTTAGAGTTGTTCAGCAGTATTCTCGGGAAATTTATTGATGTTGGTGTAATTGCCTTACTCATTGTGTTTCAGCAGGAACTGCGCCGGTTCTTTTTGTTTATCGGTACCAGCAATGTGCTCCGGCAGCCGCAGTGGCGCAAAGCCTTGTTCAGCTGGCGCGATGAGCAAACCGAAGGCACATTAGACATAAATGCTGTAGTAAAAGCCTGCCGGAATATGTCGGCATCGCGAACAGGAGCCATTCTGGTATTTGCCCGCAGCAGCGATCTTAAATTCTACACGAATACCGGCGACCCGATTGAAGCACAGGTTTCGGTGCGGATGCTCGAAAGCATTTTCTTCAAAAACAGCCCGCTGCACGATGGAGCTGTAATTATCTCCGGCAATATTATTCGTGCCGCCCGCTGCGTGCTTCCGGTTACCGAAAACAACGATTTTCCGGCACATCTCGGAATGCGTCATCGTGCCTCAGTAGGCATTACCGAAAATTCGGATGCGGTGGCCGTTGCGGTTTCCGAGCAAACTGGAGAAATAGCTTTTGCCCGCGACGGACAAATGGAGGGGAATATTACACCTGAACGTTTGAAAGAACTGCTCGAAAAATTTCTCGGCAGTAAAGAAAAATAAGAGCTTGTTTAAAATTCGTTTCTGAGATTTGTTATGAGTTCATTTTTTATCAGACGAGGCGGTTTTTGCAGCTCATATCGGAGATGATCTGAGCAAAAAAGCCAACGAAGTATGGTGAAAAATGAGCCATAACAAAGCCGGAGGATGAAATTTAAACAAGCTCTGAAACCGCATCACAGTGTTACCCGTGATGCGGCTGAGGCTGTAAAAGCAAAATTTACTTTTTGTTCTGCAAAGCTTTCTTCTCAATGTCTTTGAGCAGTTCTTCGTCTGATTTGCCAATGTAGTTAATCAGCACTTTAGCATTTTCTGCAAATGTAGTGTTCGGATATTTGGCAATAATAAACTCATACAACTGCTTTTCGCGCGCAGCACTTTTCGGCTCATTGGCCAGATTAGAGTGATAGTTTTCTGCAGCAATCATGCACACGGCGGCATATTCTTTGAAGCCGGTATGCTGGTCCAAAATTGTTTCGTAATACAACGCTGCTTGTTTGAAGTTGCCGGTTGATGCGGCTAACTGTCCGGCTTTAAAAAGATAATCTGCGGTGAGCGAGTCTTTCGGGAACAGCGTTGTAAAATCTGTATAAGCTTTCAGCGCTTCAAGTGCAAGCCGCGAATTATAGGTGGTGTCTTTGCCTAATGCAGAATCTGCTTTCAGGGCATTGGCAAGATAAATTTCGCGCGATTTGGCGGAAGCGGCAAGACTGTCTTTATTGTCTTTTTTTTCTGTTGATGATGAGCACGAGGTATAAAAACTCATCAACGCCGCAGCGGCTACAATGCCTGTAAATTTGGTCAGGTTTTTCATAAGCTGATTTAGAAGATATGCGGGGATGATGACTTGGATTTATTTTGAAGGGAATTTCATTTTATAATCAGCCGATACGCGGCCGCGCGAAATATCATTGAGTTTGTTTTTCAGCAATTGTCGGCGCATCGGACTGATGCGGTCGGTAAACAGTTTGCCCTCAATATGGTCGTATTCGTGCTGAATAATACGCGCCGCAATTCCTGAGAATGTTTCTTCGTGCTCCGCAAAATTTTCATCCTGCCAGCGCACACGAATAGTAGGCTTGCGCAACACATCCTCGCGAATTTTAGGAATACTCAGACAGCCTTCGTTGTATTTCCATTCCTGTCCTTCTTCGTCAAGAATACGGGCATTGATAAATATTTTGCGGAAACTGCCCAGCATTTCTTCTTCTTCTGTTTCCGGATCTTCTCCGAACGGAGCGCCGTCAACAATAAACAACCTGATCGATTTTCCAACTTGCGGAGCGGCAAGACCAATTCCTTTGGCCTGGTACATGGTTTCAAACATATCGGCAATGAACTGCTTCAGATTCGGGTAAGAAGCATCGATATCATCGCCCACCCGGCGCAAAACCGGATCGCCATAAGCAACAATAGGTAATATCATGCTGCAAATTTACGATTAGGTACGTTTGCTGCGACAAATTGAGCATTGATAAGGGCTTGGAAGGTGTTTTTTATGTAAAAAGCCGAAAACAGTGAGGCCGGAAGCTAATTTCCTTCTACTTTGTATGAAATATAAATTCAGATGTTTGTCCTGAATTTCAGATTGGAAGCAATTGAGCAACGTATTCTAAGCAGTGCCGTCATTACTGTATGAGAAAAATACTTTTTCCCCTTATTCTCTTTGCTTTCGGGCAACTTACGGCTCAGAACTGGAAACACAACCAGAGAACCGACAGCATTGTAAATGCAGCATTCAGGTATCCTGCAGGCCCCGGATTCTCGGTGCTGGTGATCCAGAAAGGCGCTATTGTTTATGAAAAATACCTCGGTTTTGCCAATATCAAAAAGCAAATCCCGATTTCTGCCGAAACACGCTTTCCGGTTGGTTCTGTAACCAAACAATTCACAGCAACACTTATTTATTTGCTTCAGGAAGAAGGGAAACTAAAGCTCAGCGACGAAATACACCGTTACCTGCCCGAACTCCCGAATTTTGGTCATCCGATAACTGTCGGACATCTTGTTTCACATACCAGCGGCATCCGGGATCATGCTGAATTTTTATTCCTGAGCGGACAGGGCACAGATAAAAACATAAGTTATTCGGGACTTATTCAGGTGCTTAACAACTCTCCTGTTTTAGCATTTCCTCCGGGGACGGATTTTATGTATTCCAATGCAGGTTACGAATTATTGGCTATGATTGCCGAGCGTGCCACGGGCGTTACGTTTGGCCTCTTGCTGAAACAGCGAATCTTTGACCCGTTACGAATGAAGAACAGTACTTGTATGTGGGACGACAGCAAGGCGTTGGAAGGAAAAACATTTTCATATACCGGTTCAGGAAAGAAATTCAAAAAGTCGTCAACAAGCTATAATGCAATGGGTGCAACCGGTGTGCAATGTACTGCCCGCGATTTCTATCTCTGGGATCAGAATTACAGGCAAAACCGCTTGGGAAAAGGCGATCAGGCATTGATAAACGAAATGATTACGTCTTATCAGGAACCTGAAGGCTTAACGATGCAGTATGGTGCAGGATTACTCACACAGAACTACAGAGGTTATCCGACTGCCGAACATGCAGGCGGATGGAACAATTACCTGATGCAATACAGGCGTTTTCCTGAACAGGATTTTTCAGTAGTGGTTATTTGCAACAACAGTATTTACAATCCGTTTGCGCTTTGCGATAAGCTTTGTGATCTTGTTCTTGAATCGCCGGGAAAAAATGGAACACTAAAAAATAGCGCATGTCCGATACCGGCAGAGCAATTTACCGGCAATTATCTCTCCGCATACAATCTGGTTCGGCGGGTGTTCAGTGCTGATAGTTTGATATGTATAGCAGTGCCTTATGGCAGCAAAGATGTAGTTTACAAACTGCTTTTTCAGAAGCAGATTTCATCGGAAACTGTATTGTTTACTGATACAACTGGTAAGCCTGTTTACTTTCAAAAAAAGGATGGAAAATTTGCAGTGCTGATCTGGGGCGGTGGACATTATTTTGGTGTCAATCGCGAATATTACAGGATTGAACCAGCACAAAATCCTGATCCAGAAAATGCAGGGCGTTATTATTCGGCTGATGCCAAACGATGGGTGCGTGTAAAATACAATCGGCGCAAACAAAGGCTAATACTTAAACCATTGTTTTTTATCCGTTATCCGCTTACACCTGTGGGTAGTGGCATTTATGCGCTCAATGAAAACGGAGTTATACTTCGTTTTGAAAAAAACGGAATGATTTTCGGCAACGAATGGCTGCCGGGAATGCGTTTAACAAAGAAGAAGTAGTTATTTGCTGAGCAACTTATTCAGCTCACCCGCAAAACGTTCCCAGTTTAACGTTTCCGTGTAGCGGCGGCGCGTATTTTGCCGCATTTCCTGCCATTTCTCCGGCGCAGCAATCAGTTCCAGTATCTTTTCAGCGTAAGCTGTGCCTGATGCGCCCGGAGGCAGTAGGAAGCCGGTTTCTCCGTGTTTTACGATAGTCGGGATGCCGCCGGTGGCAGGAGCCAGAACCGGAAGTCCGTATGCCGCCGATTCGCAAAACACCAAACCGTAGGCTTCAAAGCGGGTAGGGAGGATGAAAAAGTGATTCGTGCGGAATTCGTGCAGCAACTGATCAAACTCTGCCGGAATGTTTTTGTTGAGGAAGCCCAGCACGCGCATGTGTTTGTGCGTAACCGGCGGTGTGCAGCCGCAAACCGTAAGTTCAGCATTGACTCCTGCTGCAAGCAGTGTTTCCAATGCTTCGAGTGCAACAGGCCCGCCTTTGTCTTCCCAATTAACACCCGCAAAAAGCAGCTTTACGGTTTGCGCCGGAAAATCGAGCGGAGCAGGAGCGCCCGGGTCTGTTTCAAGGTTTGCGCCAAAAGGAATGATTCGGATGCGTGAAGCATCAATTCCTTTATGCAGCAGAGCCGAATCAGCCGCCCACTGCGAGCAGAAAACTGTATGCGTGCTGTGCGCAAGAGCCAGCCGGTCGGTTTCAATGCTTTGTTGCTGCGAAAAATTCCAGAGCTGCTGCAAAATTTTATGATAACCGATTGCGCCCGGAATGCTGCGGTCGTTAATGTAAATGACCGGCAATGTTGTACGCAGTCCGGCAGCCACCGCATTTGATGCCGAAACTATTACAGCATCATAATGCTTCCCGTGTAGTTTTTTGCTGAAATAACGCCCCAGCGCACGCCGAAACATGGCCGAATGCCTGTAGTCGTAACGCTTTCCGAATATACGCAGCGAAATTTCATTAAATACCTGAGCAAAAAACTTCTGCGGTTGCGGTGTGTACGGACCAAGCACATCAACATCGCCGCAATACTGTTCGAGTGTGCGGAGCAGAAAATAATTTGTGCCCGACCACGAACGCTTGTCGCGCGGATCATCAACTGTGATAAAAGCAAGTTTGAGTCGTACCGATTGCTGCATAAACAGCCGCTAAGGTCTGTAAATTTTTCGGAGCGATAAAACGATACATAATGATGTACAGGTTGGCTGAATCTGAGCATTTCAGGGGCTTGATTAATGGAATAAAAATATTTTCGACGGTAAATTTTATTTTACAACTAATATATTCTGTCAGAAAATCAATATTTAAGAATTAACACTGTTAATTAGGTGCTCTGAATGTCGATTTCAGGGCTTTCTGAGGGTGTTTTTATTTATTAAGTTTGACTATGAGTTAATTATGTATATAGTTGATAATCAGTGCTAAAAATATCAACAAAACCACTATTTTGTCATCAAAACACTTGACAAAGGGGGGTAGAAAGTAGTATATTTGTCTTGTATCTGATACCTGTTACGCGTAACACCTCTCTGCAGGAGGAAAGAGTAAAACCGGTTAATTAAATCAATTGTTTTACTATTTTTTATTCACCTAAACCTTTTTTTTCATGTCACAATTTTTGAAAGATGGCGCTGCGCCCGCAGCTGCTCAGGAAACCGCTGTGCGTTTGCTCACCGATAAACTGAAAACCAAAAGTATCATCCTTACAGAAACCCGCGCTCTTGAGCTTCCCGGTTTTGTGGATACGATCTACCAATTTGGTGCAGTTTCCGTTGAACAACCCAACATGCCTGCTGCAACGGTTCTTGTAAATGCTGAAGGTGGTGCTATCGCTGAAGAGCGTATGTCTGACCTTGCCCGTATTGTTGCTGCTGATTATCTTGATTCAACACCTGTACGCCCAATTGATCCGATTGATGCCGACAATGTAATCACCATCACTCCTTCTGTGAATGATATTCGTCTCTGTCCCGGCGAAACACTTGCCGAAAAACTCAGCGTGTTCATTCCCAAAGAAGCTGGCGTGCGTCGTGCCGACGTTTATTTCCTGGCTGATACAACCGGTTCAATGGGTTCTTATCTGAATGCTGTGAAAACCGGTGCTGCAAGCATTTTCAGCGCCCTCACAGGTCTTGGTATCGACATTGCTTTTGGTGCCGGTAACTACAAAGACAATCTGGATCCGTATTTCTTCCAGCATCAGCAGTCGCTTACAACCAACACTGCGCTTGTATCAACAGCTATCAATAACTGGACAGCCAGTGGTGGTAATGATACTCCCGAAGGTCAGTTGTTTGCACTCGATGCACTGGCTCAGGCTCCGGGTACAAGCATTGGCTGGCGTGCAAATTCAAAACGTATCATTGTTTGGTTTGGTGATGCACCGGGTCACGATCCGATTTGCGCTTCAATGACCGGTTTGCCGTACAACATTACTGAGGCGCTTGTTACAAGCAAACTCGTTAACGAGAAAATTGCTGTACTTGCTATCAGTGTAAACGGCAACGGGCTCAACCTTGATCCCGATCCGATGAGCTCAAGCTACCCTGCTTCATGCCCGTCAAACGGAAATCCGAATCAGGCGATCAACATTGCAAACGCAACCGGTGGTCAGTCTGTAAGCGGTATCAACCCTTCAACAATTGTAACCACGATTGTTAATTTGGTGACTGCTGCGGTGAACACAATCAACAATGTAAGCGTTGTGCCTACCGGCGGAATCATTCCGTTTGTAACTTCAATTGACCCTGCAGCCGGTTATGGTCCGTTGGTTCGTGATCGCGATTACACACTGCCGTTTGGTGTGTTGTTCACAGGCGTTGTAAAATGCGCTGAAAAAGATCAGGAGTTTTTCGGAACACTTGATGTGGTGATCGACGGAGTTGTGGTTGCTCAGAAAAAAGTGCGGATTGTAGTACCCGCCTGCACATCCTGCAAACGCTACGTTTACAGCGTGAAGTATGTGTGCGGTATTCAGGATTTCGAGCGCAAAGATTCACCGGTTCGTCCCGGATTCTACGCCACCGAAATCAACATTCACAACTACAACAGCAAAGAAGCCCGTGTTCAGAAATATGTGCTTCCGCTTGTTGATCGTGGTGAAGTGCTTGGCCGTGAGCCACGCTATGTGAAGCCCGAAGCGTTCGATTCAATCGTGCTTCCTTCTGATACCGCTACACTCGACGACTGCACACGCCTGCAGGAGCTGCTTTACGGCGGTATTAACCCCGATGCACCGCTCATGATCGGTTTCCTCGAAATCGTGAGTGATGTTGAGCTGAACATTACCGCAGTGTACACCGCTGCAAGCCTCGAAACGAAACAACTCGTTTCTATGGACGTGGAGCAATTCACTGGTAAAGTTCGCGCTTAAACTGTGCGAAAGCTGTAAGCTGTAAAACCCCGCAGCTTCAGTAAATGAAAACGCCCGGACAATTTTGTCCGGGCGTTTTTGTTTTAAAGTATTATAATATTATAATTTATTATTTTGGGCTAATATCCAGAACTTCCCCTTTTATTATTTCTTCGTGTTGATTTGCAGTATCGATAACCGATTCAGGATATGCAATTTTACCAATCAGAACTTCGGGAAGAATAGTATCTCCCATTAATTCTGTTTCTCCTTGTTCGCAAGTTGTGTTTTTCTTTGTAGTCTTTTTTACGGTATCGTTTCTCAATTCTTTTTCCTCATGATATTGCATTTCAGTTGGTATCATAACAACACCTGTAATTCTTTCTTTTGTTGTTGTAGTTTTTGTTTTAGACACGCTCGTATTGCAAGAAGTAAACAGAATAGATCCGAAAGCAAGCAGTAAGGCAGCCGCAAATTGTTGAAGCTTCCAGATTTTATTTCTGTCTTTTAGCTGAATAATTTCAGTTGCCGAAGTTGGTTTAACCTGTTCTTTTTTAAATCGCCCGCAAACCCGCTCATTTTTTTTCGATTGCAGATAATCCACAATTTCCTGATTGCTGAGATTCGTAAAATCAACCACCACTTTGCAGCACGAATCGCAGAAACGCCCGTTTGCCTGCGGCTGCATGGCTTGCCAGCTTTCGTGACAAGGTTTCGGAATTTGAACTATACCTGACATATTAGCTTTTTTTTTGAGAAGCAGTCCGGATTTTGTTTTTGAGATTTGTTATGAGGACATTTTTTCTCAGACAAGGCGTATTTCGCAGGCGATATTTGGAGAATATCGACAAGAAATGCAACGCAGGATGAGGGAAAATGAGCCATAACAAAGCCGAAGGATGAAATTTGGACTGCTTCAAAGATGCTGTCCCCAATTAAAATCCATAAACAGCTCATTATAAAAAAATGATTTTGAGCTACAAGCGAAGCGTCTTGGCATCTTTGCGTGAAAATTTTCATCGCGCAAAGGCGCTTTTTCGACATAAGCTCAAAAGGCGCGAAGACTTCGCATAAAAAGTTCGACCTGTTCATTTCATCTGATTCATTGCAAGAAAAGAAAAACGGTAATAAATACGATCTGTTTTAAATTTCAAGAATTGTTAAATAGCTACAAGCTTAGCGCCTCTGCGCCTTTGCGCGATATCTTATTTATACAGATTAAATAAAGAAATAATACAACTACAAGCTTAGTGCCTCTGCATCTTTGCGTGAAAATTTTCATCGCGCAAAGGCGCGAAGACTCCGCATAAAAAGTTCGACCTGTTCATTTCTTCTGATTCATTGCAAGAAAAGAAAAATGGTAATAAATACGATCTGTTTTAAATTTCAAGAATTGTTAAATAGCTACAAGCTTAGCGCCTCTGCGCCTTTGCGCGACATTTTATTAATACAGATTAAACAAAGAAATAAAAACAGCTACAAGCTTAGCGCCTTTTGAGCTTTTGTCGAAAAAGCGCCTTTGCGCGATATTTTATTTATACAGATTAAATAAAGAAATAAAACAACTACAAGCTTAGCGCCTTTTGAGCTTTTATCGAAAAGCGGCATTGCGTGAAATCTCATAACAAAGATTTCGTCCTACAGAATAAATACCTTTCAACCTCAGCTCATCGTTTAAGCTTTAACCTATCGCTAATCCTGCTGAAAATATTTTTTTTCTTGACATCAATCACAGAACTATCTTTTTCTATCTCTTCAATAAAAGGATCCACTTGTTCAACCACAATTCCTACAGTGTAATCATTATCCGGATATACCGGCGGCGGGCCCATAATCATTCCCTGAACTTCACCTTCAACAGTAATTACATCACATTCAGGTGCTTTTTTTCGCAACGCAGTTTGCGTATCTGCTTTAACAGTATCGGTAAATAATTTATCTGTTGGAGTTCGTTCTATTTCGCCAACTTTATGTTCATCGCCGCAGGCAGTAAATAAAATGGATCCGAATGCCAGGAGCAAAGCAGCGGCAAAGCGTTGCAAATTCCAGAGTTGTTTTCTGTTATTCAGCAAAACAATTTCAGGTACAGGCGTTTGCTTTACCTGCTCGGTTTTGAAACGCCCACAAACCCGTTCGCTTTTTTTCGAGTGCAGATAATCCACAATTTCCTGATCGCTGAAATTGGTAAAGTCAACAACCACTTTGCAGCACGAATCGCAGAAACGACCGTTTGCCTGTGGTTGCATGGCCTGCCAGTTTTCGTGACAAGGCTCCGGAATTTGAACTACGCCAGCCATACTTTGCTTTTTCAGAAAGATGCCCGGGTGTTTCCAAATCCATAAGCAGTGAAATTATTTTATTTGGGGTGCGGTCTCAGAAACCCGCGCAAACTTCAAGCGCTGTACTTTGGGTTTTCCGGCTTCAACACCATCGAGCCGAACTTGAAGCGAGTTTGAGGCATCCAGCTCGTAGCGGATGCGCTGCGGAAAATCATGCTCCTTGTTTTCAAAAATTGCTAATTGCTTTGAGCTTTCAACCAAACGAAACAGCACCGGCCCCGGATTTTTGGGAACAGTTGCAACATAGTAAGGAACACCATCAATCAATTCGAGCTTGAGTGTTTCTTTGAATAATGTATCACCGTTAAAGTCAACCGCAACACCGGTTCCTGTAAAACTGTTTGCGCTGGCTTTGTTCCAATGTTCATGAAAATCAACTCCGTTTTTTTCATCAGAGTGACTCCAACTGCCAAGCATCCACGTAAAATCATCAAGATCAGAATAAGAGTTGCAGCCGCAACTAAGCAAAACTGCAAACATAAATCCGAGTAACTGTTTCATGCTGCAAATATATTGAGTAAGTCAATAGATGTCAGCCTAAAAAAAACAATGGCGGGATGATTTTCCCGCCATTGCTTTTGATAGATATTCTAACTGCTATTTTGCAGCCGGAAACTTGGTCATAATTTCTTTCACAGCATCTTTATGAATAGTGAAAGTCATCATTTTGAGTTTCACATAATCTTCGTGATAATAGTAGTAACCCGGATTTTGTGAATTGTTGCGGCTGCTGCTGCCCGAATCTTTGATCAGGAACCAGGTTCCGTTCGGTTTCTCACACCAGCCCATTAAATGAATACCGTGATCGTCTGTTGTTGTTCCGTTGCTGAAACGAAACTGACGGGCATTCTCATCAATATTTTTCGACGGAATATCATACGACGGAACCATTGCAACACCTAACTGCGGATTAATACCACCCTCACTTACATCACCACCAATTGCAACGCTGTAACCATTTTTGATACCGGTTTTGATAATGTTCATCCAAACATCAAGCGGCACGTTGTGATAATCGGCCGAATGCCACCAATTGTCGGGCACTTTATACTCAGTTTTGGTGTAGTAAGGTGCTTCCAGAAGCGACATAAATTCAATGTAGTCGTCGGGATTTATTTTGGCTACATCTGTCATGTACTGTTTCGGCGTGAGTGTTTTTCCTCCAACAGTAACAGTTGCCGGCGGCTCACCCATGTGAAATTTAAGAATTGATTTTACCGTGCTGATGATTTGTTCTTCATTCCAGTTTCCGCTGGCTTTTACGTTGTCGAGATACTTCTTGATTTCATCGAACAATGAAACGTGATCGTAAAAAGGCTGATTGGGTTTGAGACCGGTGTATGATTTATAAGGAACAAGCCCGTACATTTTCATCATGCGTGTAACGGCATTCGATTCTGAACCTTCGCCGATAAATGTTGTGCCGCGAGTGCGTGTAAACTCTTTTGCTTTCTCCACATATTCCCAGTAAACAATATACGACTGAGATAACCTGATCTCCTGTTTGGAAATTCGGTTTACTTCTGTTTCGATGTACGAAAGCGTTGAAAAGCACCAGCAGGTGTTTGTTGTTCCCTGCGAAATAGCTGGTGTAGAATAGACTGTTTTAAATTCGCTCATGGACTTTGGCACATCAATGCCTGTATAATCCATTAGAAAGCGTTTTTCTTCCTCTTTCGGCTTGGTGTTAAAATCGCCAAGCTTTTGTTTGATCTGAGTGAAGAACGGATTTGAATAAGGCTTTAAACTGCCTTTATCCTGACGATCTGTTTGAGCTGCAAGATTGGCTGAAATAAAAGCCAAACCAGCAACAAGCATAATTTTTTTCATGATTATTTTCCCCCTTAAATAATGACAGAGGCGAAAATAGCGGTTTTGGTCACTTATTTCAGGGAATTTGCCTGAATGGCTGAAAATGGCAGATGAATGCCATAAAAAACGGGGTGACTTGTATGCCGACTAATTATTGTAGCAAGTAATTATATCATATTCAAAATACCGAACTGCAAGTTCAAGCTCAAGCAGATATTGGGCTGCTTTTTCGGGCGTATCATAAAAACGGGTTTCGTCCCAATAGCCGATAGGACTTTTACCAGTTCCGTCGTTAAGTGGCAGCGATTCTTTGGCCGATTCAAGTTGATCCGGGAAACAAAAAGGAGCGACATCAAGTAATGAAATGTCGCGGTGATTTTTTATATCAAAAAGTAAATTGTCTGTTCGGTTGTCGGTATTAAAGAAAGCAATGCTTAATGCCGAATTACCGTAGTCTCCGGTTTTAACTATGGTATCATTTAACTGCTGGCGCAGCACTCTGATTTTAGCACAAAGCAGATTTGTTTTATTTTCAAAATCAATAAGTTTCCGGAGCGCAGTATTATTGTTGCTTTTCTTGAGCTTTGCCTTCGCTAAATCACTTTCAGTGATATTTCTTTCAGTCACTGAAGCAAGTGTTTGCTCGGTATAAACCATTGAATAATCAATTGCTCTTTCGGATGGCGGTGAATAGATGGAATCATAGTTATCCAAACTTAAATCATCCATTGCATCCTGCAGTTCCTGCTGCACTCTGTGTGTTTTAATTTTTATGGAGGTGAATGCCGCTGTACCTAAAACAAACAACAGCATCAATGATGCAATAATTACTCCTGAAGTAATCAGTCCCTGATGTCTTCTTGTATCCGGTGCAGGTTTCATATCAGTTTACAGGAAATGGTTGTGCAAGACTGTCGGTACATTGCTGCCCGAACATTTGATCGTTATACAGATTTTGTTCTGAAAGATAATAAATCCGTGCACCGGCTCTGCGCGCACTGTCGAGAACTTCACACGTTTCGTAGAAACGATAGCTTACCATTTCAGATTTTGGCCGTGTATAATGTTCTGTAATGAGTTCATTGTACCACCAGCCGCAAATGAGCAGAGCAGGTGAGGTAAGCGTATCAGTAGCCGCCATAATGCGATTGCAGTAGGCCATTTTGTTGAGCCGCTTTGAGCGTTCAGACTGAGCCGGTCCGCTGAGCGGATCGAGAAATATTTCTTGTCCGGCTGCTTCAAACTTTATCGCCATTGGCGATGCTTCTGAACCGCGCATCGGATCGGTAAGGTTGATGCTGAACAAAAATGGTGCAATAATGAACAGTGCTGCAGCAATGCGGCTTTGCTTTACAGTTAGCAGCATTCCTCCAGCAAGCAGCAGCCACGGAACCATAGGTAGCATATAGCCAGCTTTTTGAGGCAATCGCAAATACGATACAATGTGCAGCACAACAATAACAGCGCAGGCATACAGCAATTGCCGTTCTGTAAATAGCACAGTTCCTTGCACATTGCCGCGGCGGAAATTTCTGAAACCGGCAACTGCGGTATATAAAAGCCCGACAATTCCGGCTAGTCCAAATACACCGATACTGGCTTTGTAGATCACTTTAGCAAGCGGAGGATACGGAAACTGATCGCTGTAATCGAAAAATGCACGGCCGTAAACCAAATAAGCCGGCACAAACCAAAGTATGCCGATAACAGTGGCCGGTAAAGCAATCCGCAACCAGAGCTTTATGCTTCCGGCCGGATCCATACGATTCCAGAGCAAGAGCAGCCAGGGCAAAACAAACATCCCGGTTGTAATGCGACAGCCTACAGCAAAGCCAAGTAAAATGCCGCTGAGCCAGTATTTCCTTTCGCAAAGCAGCCAGAACGAACCGGTAACAAAGGCAAGTGTCCACGCATAATCAATTGTATATGTACCGGCAAGAAAAAACACGGGTGTAAAACTCAGCATAAGTGTTACCGGCCACGCAGTGTTCAATTTCATTTTACGCAATGCAAGATGAAAAAACACAACAGCGGCCGCACTCATTATTGTACTCATCAGATTCCAAACCCATGCCGGTGCAGTGTGCGCAAAGCTGTACACATATTCCTGAACCGGATGCCCCGGAAAACGTGATGCGCGGTACTCACCGCTCTCGTGCATTTCATGCGCATTTACCACAAGTCCCCACGAATCTTCTTCTACGCCGTAACCATCAAAAATAAATGGTACCCGCGTTGCAAAAACAATGAGCAGAATTATAAACAGATCGCGGTAAACAGCTTTCATTTTCATGCAGTAATTGTGCGCTGACGCAAGACTTCAAACAAAACAATTCCTGTTGCCACCGATACATTGAGTGAACTGATTGTGCCGCGCATCGGAATTTTTACACGTACATCAGAACGCTTCAGGTACTCGCCCGAAATACCGTCTTCTTCCGAACCCATGATCACGCAAAGCGGCCCGCTCAGATCGGTAACATGATGATCGGTGCTGCCTTTTTCGGTACATGATGCAATGCGCACACCTGATGCTTTCAGATAGTCAAGTGTATCTTTTAAATTGTCTTCGCGGCAAAGCGGAAGTTTATGCAAAGCGCCCGCAGAGGTTTTAACGGAATCAGCATTTACCTGTGCAGCCCCGCGCGAGGGAACGATTAACGCATCAACACCCGCACATTCTGCTGTACGTGCTATTGCGCCAAAATTGCGAACATCGGTAACACGGTCGAGCATGAGCAGCAAGGGTACGCGCCCTGATTCGAAAATTGCCGGCAGTACATCTTCAATTTTCTGAAATCCAACCGGCGAGAGAAATGCTGCAACGCCCTGGTGATTTTTTGAACCAACTAAACGCTGTATTTTTTCGGGCGGAACAGTTTTGTACAACACTCCTTTTTCACGCAGCAATTGTTTCAGTTCTGAAATCAGATCGCCGCGCAAACCGTCTTGCATAAACATTTTATCAATGTCGCGCCCGGCAAGAATGGCTTCGGTTATTGCGTGAATTCCGTAAATCAGCGCACCCTCATTGTTCGAATCATCATCGAAGTGCCGGCGTTGGTGGTTTCTTTGCATTATCGTGCGGTGTAAACCTGTCCCTGCCGCCATGCATCCACAGCAGCAAGCCAGTTTATTTTGTAACTGAGATTTCGTTCAAGCAGAAAATCGGTAACTCCGTTTTCGGTGTAAAGCATGAACGTAAAAGAAAGTGTGTTTGAGTTGCCCGAATCGTTTCCGTAATACCAAACTTCATAGGCCGGAAAACGATAAACACTTTGCGGCTGCCCGAAAATCAGGTAAGTCATTCCGCGGTCGGTTTGCCAGCCTTCGCGGTCGGTAGTGAAAAGCACGTTAGTTTGTTCTACCCGCTGATAAAATCGTCTGATTACTTCGCGCGCCCGTTCTTCGCTGCCGGCGCGGTCGAGCCAGAATTTATCAACTGCTTTTTTGGGAGCAGTATCGGCTGAGAGTTTGGCAAATTCTTCGCGCTGGGTAAGATAACGAAGCGGATCAATCAATTGCTGCACTTTGCGCACAAGCGGATAACCGCGCTGCATACACGTAAGCACAAAGCCCGATTTTGAAATTTCGGATGTATGAAACGAATAGCGACCTGTGCGCGCGGCGCGAAACGAAAGCACGCTGTCGGTTTCAAGCCACCACGTACTGTCGGGCTTTGATGTTTCGGGTGCTGCTGTTATCAGAAACGGAGGAGCCGCGGGACCTGCAACCGCACTGTAGCGGCGCACCTGAATACGCTTCGCGCCCTTCGGGCATCGGAGTTGCAACTGCTCATTGGTATCAGTGTATGAACGAAACAGCGGAACAGTTGCCTCCTGTGTAATCAGCAAAAACTGCTGCGCGGCATCTTTCGATTCCTGATCTAGAAACAGAAGTTCTGAACGCACAGTCATCTTGCTCAAATCACGCAAACTCACTTCAACCGTGTATTGTCCGGGCTGTTTGATGCGCATGGCAATGGATCCCGAAAGGAGTTTGTTTTCGCCGGGAGTTCCTTCATCGGTAAGCACAACATGACCGCTGTCGGCAATTGTTGTTTGTGCATTGCGCGGATGAAGAATATAGCTCAACAATAATTTTGCTGTATAAATATTGGAATTGAGCGGACGTGTGTAAAGCAGTTGCGATGCATTAACCCGAAAATAAAGCCTTGACGTTGCCGGCGATTCGTTGTGCATTACAAAATCGGCACGAAGCAGTTCAGCCTGCGGATCATAAAATCCGGCCTGATTCTGACGTGATACAGCCGGAATGCCGGAACGGCAGGTACACAAAAACAACAAAGCTGCAGAACACACCAATGCAGCAACAGAACGCAGCCTCATACTTCATCCTCCTGTTCTTCATCGGGTTCGTCTGTTGTAAGATCTGCGGCTAATGTCTTGGTTGTTTTTGCTCCAAGTTTTTTCAGCTTCTCAGTGCTGGTAACGAGGTTGCCGCGCCCTGTGCTCAGTTTGTTAAACGCATCCTGATGCGCAACCTGTGCCTCTTCGAGTTTCTTGCCAATTTTGCGAAGGTCATCTGTAAAGCCTACAAACTTCTCATAAAGCTTTCCGCTTTGCCGGGCAATTTCCAGTGCATTGCGGTTTTGATTTTCCTGCCGCCAGATACTGGCTACAGTGCGCAGTGTAGCAAGCAGAGTTGACGGACTTACCAGCACAATATTTTTATCGAAAGCCGTTGTGAACAGATCCGCATCACCCTGAAGCGCTGCTGCAAATGCAGGTTCAACCGGCATAAAGAGCAGAACAAAATCCAGACTGTTGAGTGAGTAGAGTTGCTGGTAGTCTTTGGCATTCAATTCGGTAATGTGCCGGCGAACAGCAGCAACGTGCTCTTTCAGGGCAATAAGGCGTTCCTCATCTGTTTCTGCCGATGAAAAACGTTCGTAAGCAACCAGCGAAACTTTTGAATCAATAACAAGGTGTTTGTTATCGGGCAAATAAATAATTACATCAGGACGCTGACGCTGATTTTCTTCTGTGGTAATACTTTGCTGCAATTTATATTCGCGATCAGCAACTAAGCCCGATTTTTCCAGAATGCTAGTAAGTATGTATTCGCCCCAGGTGCCGCGTTTCTGCGAATCACCTTTGAGTGCGCGTGTAAGGTTTCCGGCTTCAACAGACATTTGCTGATTCAACAGATGAAGTTGCTGAAGCTGTTCTTTGAGCGATGCTCGTTCGGCTGTTTCAGCCACATAAACATCATTTACTTTCTTCTCAAACGCCTCAATTTTTTCGCCCAGCGGTTTCAATAAAATATCAATCTGATCGCGATTCTGCGTTGAGAACTTCTGCGATTTTTCTTCGAAAATTTTATTGGCTAATAACTCAAAATCGTTTTTCAGTTTCTGGTTCAGGTCTTCCAGTTCTTTGCGCTGTTCCTGAAGCCGCTCCTGTAGTTTTTCGTTGGCTTCATTTTGTTTGGCCAGCAAACCGGTAAGCTCCTGTTTTTCTTTCTGAAGAATTTCGTTGGCGGCAGCGGCTGCTGTACGTTCAGCTGCACGAAGTTGTTCGAGGCGAATTTGCTCCTGCTTTATTTCTTCGCGTAAGCGTGTAACATCATCGGCAGCCGATTTTTTTTCGGACTGTAAAACAGCAATAGTGCGTTCAAATTCACCGGTACGCGGGTCGGCTGAACTGCGGCCGCGCATAATCAGCCACATAAGCACAGCGCCCGCAACAAAGCCGCAAAGTGTAAGTATAATTTCCACGAATGTAAAAGTACAGAAAAGCCGCTGTTTAACGCTGTTTCCGGTAATCAGAATAAACTTACAATACCGATATGTATTTTCCCGTCGCGGAGCTGAACCGGATTGTTGAACTGCTGACCAAGGGCATAAGTAATTGAAAGTATGCCGGCCTTGGTTTCAAAACTAACGCCGGTTCCGAAACCAAACGGTGTATCGGTTGCAAATGTCTCGCTTTGATTTTCGTACCAGCATCCATCAACAAAAACAAAGAAAAACGAATTGGTTTCGAGCAAGTAGCGGTACTCAATTGTACCAATTCCGTAGCTCGATGCAAATATTGATTCTTCATCAAATCCGCGGAGCGATTTTAAACCACCAATCCGAAACAATTCATTTCTGAATATAGTTTCGTTTTCGAGCCAAGCGGCCTGAAGGCTTGTTTTTAGAGTTGCTCGTCGTCCCAGCGGCCAAAATTTATCAAGCAAAAGTTCAGCATTGTACTGAACAGTTTTGAGTTTCAGTCCCTGATAAACAACCGGATTCAAATTTGCATTTTGCTTAATTGTCCGGTTGCCAATATCTGCACTGATCGTCATTTGCCAACCACGGCGCGGGTTGAGGCGGTAATCTAATTTCTCGCGCCTGAAGCTCAACCCCCACGAAGTGGTATTTACATCGGCAAACGGAGGTAAAGTAGTTTGGTTTTCATAAAGCCTTGTCGAAAGCAGCGATGAGCTGCGGCGGTTAACAAAAGCCTTAATACTCGCTGCTCCGCTGAACATATACACCAAACCAAAATTCTGCTGCACATCAATAAACGTGGTGTCGCGGCGGTAAAGCCGTATCGCATAATCTATTCCAAGCGGTGTGCGCAGGAGATACGGATAGGTAAACCGCGCTTTCAGATCTTGCGTCTGCTCTCGAAGTCTGCGCCAGTTTAAATCAATCAGTTCACCGCGCCCGAAACTGTTTTGCAGTCGCAGCCGCGCATCACCTGTAAACACTAACTTTCCGGTTCTGCTGTCGGGCAAAAAGCCGGCAACACCGTCAAACTGTCCGGCTCTTTTTTTCTGCAGATAGAGTGTAAGTTTGGTGTATTTCTCAGTAAATAAAACGGTATGCGGTTGTGCTTCGCGCAGGAATGATAATTCGCGCAGACGTGCAGTAATAGCCCGCAGTTGTTGTTCATTGTAAGCATCGCCGGGTGAAATTCCAATGTAGTTGTGCAGGAATGCCGGAGCTAATTTCAGATCACCCTTTACAGTAATGCTGTCGATGCGCGTAAACCGGCTTTTGGTCAGTTGCAGTGTAGCTTCAATGGTTTGGTTGTTGCCAATCTGCACACTGTCGAGACGAACCGCAGCAAACGGATAGCCGTGATTTTCGCACCAGTTCAGAATATCGCTTTGCAACCGTGCAGCTTCTTTAATTCGGAGCGGTTTATTTCGCCAGCGCCGTTCACGAAATCCGGAAGCATTCAGAATTTCCTCATCTACATTGCCTTTGTGCAGATAGGCCCAGCGGTAAGCTTTTCCGGGATTCAGCCAGGCACGAAGCAGCACGGAGTCTTGCTGCAAACTATCGAATGCTGCGGCCAGATAGCCGTCGTTCCAGCAGCTTCGCAGCAAAGTGCGTAATGCGTTTTCACGCTCAGCAGAAGTGGCAAAGGTTTGCTGTACTTTATAACGCCGAAGCAAATTTTCGGTGCCGTTTTCAACTACTTCGAGCCGCAAATTCGCCGGCGCTGCACAAAGCAGCACAGACGACAGCAAACAAAGCAATACAACACCGGCTTTCATGTTTGAAAATTACGCACATCAAACGAAAAGAGGAGGATTTTATTTGAAAAGCCTCGGATCAAGAATCAGCGGAAGGCAATCAACAATTTTTACCTGCTTCATTTTCGGATGAAGCGGATTAACGAGCACATTGTACTCTTCGGGAACAATTGATGAAGGTACTTTGATAAGCAGACTTTCCTGTTTCAGCAATTGTACAGAACCGTATCGCATACATTCGCCGGGGCTCGGATAATTCCGCCAATTGGCTGATGCAAGTTCAGGATCAATTATAGTTACCGAGCGATCAGGAACTTGCAAACACAGCAAGCGAAGATCTGCGGGAATTTCCGAAATATCATGTAAATGCACTCGGAATTCCAGCATAGCCAGTGAGCGGCTGGTGGCTGTGTAAACACACGGAAATCCGGGTAAATTCCACCTTCCGCCATGCAGTTTAGCACCTTCGCCTGAAATATCCCTTGCATATTTCTCGCGGGAAATGCGGTAGAGCATCATAAGCCCGCTTAGCTAAAAACACCGTAGTTAATGCGCTCAAGCTCGGTGGCTACCATGCGGATGCCGAAACCGGTATCAAGGAATGAAAGCGGGGTTTCATTGCCGAAAGCAGGAACAGGAGAGCCCAGCCAACCTCTAAATGCCGGTAAATTGCCGAAGGTATCTTCTCCGATGGCATAAAGACGCAGCAGCTCAAGCATGCGCTCGGTGGTTTCAGGGCGGAAAGTTTCTGAATCTGTTTTGCGCATAATGGTGCGAACATTTATACCCAGCAAATTGGCAAGCGTGTCTAAATCAAGAGCACTGATGTCTTGCAATTCTTGAAGCTGGCGGCGATCAAAACCTTCACGGGTAAGGCGCACATAAGTAGCTGCCGGCTCACGAACCATAAGAACACGATCCTCTGGATTACTGAAAACGTAGGGTTTAACAGGAGCTTGGATGTGCTCTTGTGTTGGCTTGGATTTTTTTCTGCCCTTTTTTCCCATCCCCAAATATACGACAAATGTCCTTAGAAAAAAAGACTTTTGTTATTTATTTTACTTTAAACCCGGACAGGTAGCATTTCCGGCTTTCCCAA
Organism: Bacteroidota bacterium; assembly: GCA_046335555.1. Lineage (GTDB taxonomy): Bacteria > Bacteroidota > Bacteroidia > Palsa-965 > Palsa-965. The sequence goes on along the minus strand of JBKDHA010000082.1, from coordinate 29,791 downwards.
ATTTTATACCAACCCGCAGTTCAAATGAAGGCTGTTTAATGGTTACTAATGGATTGGAAGCTGATCGGGTAAGGTCGGGGACATAATGAAATTCCGTCAGAAATTTCAATTTACCGAAAGATACAAACTCCACACCAGCACCAATACTTCCGGTAGCATGAAACGGGGTAAAGTTTTGATCGCTTTGCAAAACATATTCTAAGCGCGGACCAACTTTTATATAAGGAATAACAGAGAAAAACTCTCTGCGAATCATCAGGTAATTATTCCATGCGGCATAGTCGTTCTGAAACTTCGTTGTACCGGCCGGAGTTTCCAGTTTTGCACCTTTGCGGGTATATTGCAGTTCAGTAACCCAGCGAAAAGTAGGGTGTGCACCGAACTCCGCAAATACCTCTCCATTCCAGCGCAGCAAATACTTGAGTTTATCTTTGCCACCGGTTTCGGTGTACAGCCATTTCTGATTGGCGTAGGTTGCGCCGCCCATCAGTCCCCAGCCCTGGAAAAACTGTGCGTTGGCTGTGAGACCCAATAAAAGCGCTGAAAGCAAAAAGATCTTTTTCATCCCGGTTCTGTTTAAACCATAAAGGTACGGCAACAAAAATGCCGCTTCAAGTTATGAAACGGCATTCTGCTAACATCTATTGTTTAATTACTTCCGCTTAAACTGTCTGATCGTCAATATCAGCATCCGGTGCATTGGCTTTTACGGATTCAATTCCGTTATCACGACCGGCTTCTGATTCATACATCTCACTTGTGCCGATTATTTGGCCATTAGAGGCTTTCAGGCTAAAATACGGCTTCCCGTTTGATGATGTTTTACGCTCAAAACGATCATCCGATTGCGAATTAACACGTACCGATTCAATACCATTTTCGCACGATGCTTTATCCTTGTAGCCTTCGCTGGTAAGTATGGTTTGGCCATTCCCTGCCTTCAGGTTAAACTGGTATTCGCCATTGGAGCGGGTTGTTACGACAAATTTTCCCATTTCTTTCTTGTTTAGTTATAGAAAGCGGAAAAATACAGAAGTAATAAGTTCATTACTACTTCTGTTGATAAATACGTCGCCGAAAATTTAGAGTTATCTGTTAAGCACTTGCCGTTTCGGAAGCGGGAGCAATTTTCTTCACCAAACCCTGAAGCACTTTGCCCGGGCCTACTTCTGTAAAATGTGTTCCACCATCGTTTACCATGTTTTGGACAGATTGTGTCCAGCGAACTGGAGCCGTAAGCTGTGCAATAAGATTGGCTTTGATCTGGTTCGGATCGGTAACCGGCTGTGCATTTACATTCTGGTAAACCGGGCAAATCGGTGTGCTGAAATGTGTGGCATTGATGGCAGCTTCCAGCTCAATGCGGGCAGGTTCCATGAGCGGAGAATGGAAAGCTCCGCCAACCGGCAGTACTAATGCACGTTTGGCTCCGGCGGCTTTGAGCAGTTCGCAGGCCGTATTTACACCGCTTACGGTGCCCGAAATTACAAGCTGTCCCGGACAGTTGTAATTTGCCGCAACCACAATATCGCCAGAAACGGAGGCGCATATTTCTTCTACTTTTGCATCGTCAAGGCCAAGTACGGCAGCCATGGTAGAGGGCTGTGCTTCGCAGGCTTTCTGCATCGCAAGCGCACGTTTTGAAACCAGCAGCACAGCATCCTCAAACGCCAATGCCTTGTTGGCTACCAATGCCGAAAATTCGCCGAGCGAGTGGCCGGCAACCATATCGGGCGCAAAACTCTCGCCAAGCGTTGCCGCCAACGCAACCGAATGCAGAAAAATAGCGGGCTGAGTTACTTTGGTTTGCTTCAGCTCTTCATCAGTGCCCGAAAACATAATATCGGTAAGCCGGAAGCCAAGCAATTCGTTGGCTTTTTCCATCATGCCGCGGGCAAGTTCCGATGTTTCGTAAAGTTCTTTGCCCATGCCCGAAAATTGCGAGCCCTGGCCGGGGAATACATATACCTTTTTCATAAATCGTTCGTAGGTTAAGGCCGCTAAGTTAGAAAAAATGATTCCCCGCAAAAGCAAAAACACCCGTCCTGAATGAGAACGGGTGTTTTGTTTTAATGTTAACCGTATTACTCGCGACGGCCAAGAAGACGGAGGATAGTGAGGAAAAGGTTAATGAAGGTAATATAGAGACTCAAAGCCTCAATAACTGCAAACTTGGGCTGTGATGTTCCAACTTGCTCACCAACCCGTTTTATCTGTTGTATTTTAAAAGCAATAAGGCCAGTAAAAATCGCAACAAAGGCAATATCAATGATTAAACTCAGCATGCTGCTGCCAACAAACATGTTGATAATAGCTGCAATAAAGGCTACACCGAGTCCAATCATTAAAATTGTACCCATGCGAGACAGATCGGCTTTGGTTACCCAACCTGCAACAGCCATTATACCAAACACTCCGGCAGTTAATAGAAATGCTTCTGTAATAATTGATCCGGCATAAATGAAAGCAATAACACTCAAGCTCATGCCAAATGTTATGGCATAGAGACAGAAAAGTCCAACCACAACACCAAACGAAAGCTTTTCAAAAGCCAGATTCATCACCATGCCAAGAACCAAAGGCAGGAACATAAGCACCCAACCTAAGATTTTCATTCCAGCTAAGTTTCCGGTAACCGGATCGATAACATAAATCAGTGAAGTCAATGCCGGTACACTTGCAAATACCCACGATACAAGTGCCGTAAGCATAAGCGCACCAAACATCCAGCCCATTACCTGCGAAAGAAATGCTTTCGCCTTTTCACTCGTTACAGCTGGTGAAGCGGCTGTATTGGTATTTGAATTTCCCCAACCGAATCTGTCGTTCCAGTTGTTTTGGCCATTATTCTGACCATTGTTCCAGTTGTTTTGATTTCCGAAGTTGCTCATTGTGTAAATTGATTACTGAACAAAGTTATATGTTTTATATGTCGTTTAAGACGGTTACATTATTGTAAAAGTAACCACTTTAACATATTTTAAATACAACTGCCAACTAGTGAAGCTTTGCTCCGATCAAACTGATGAATTCTGAACGGGTGGTTTCGTTCAGAAACTCGCCGGTAAATGCAGAGGTTGTAGTCACCGAATTCTGCTTCTGAATACCGCGCATTTGCATACACAGGTGCTGACATTCGATTACAACTGCAACGCCCAGCGGCTGAAGCGTTTCCTGAATGCAGTCGCGGATTTCAGTGGTTAAACGTTCCTGCACCTGCAGTCGGCGGGCGTAAGCATCAACCACGCGGGGCACTTTGCTTAAACCTACGATGTGTCCGTTCGGAATATAAGCCACATGCGCTTTGCCGAAAAAGGGCAAGAGATGATGCTCACACATCGAATACACTTCAATGTCTTTTACAATTACCATTTGCTTGTATTCCTCTCGAAACATGGCCGAACGCAAAATCTCCGCCGGATTCAGATCATAGCCGTGTGTGAGATATTGCATGGCTTTGGCTACGCGCTCGGGCGTTTTCTGTAAACCTTCGCGCTCCGGATCTTCACCGATATCGCTCAGAATTACCTTATACTTATCAGCCAAACTGTTTATAGTAGAGGCCTTGTACTTGTCTATTTTCTGGTACCCAAATTCTTCGTTCATAGTGTGTCGTTATTCGCCAAAGTATTCTACAAAGTTGTTTTCTGTTTCCTGAATTTTCACGCAGTGAAGCTGTACACCGAATGCTTTTACCTGTTCTGCAATTTCATTCCAGATAGCAATTGCTACGTTTTCAGTCGAAGTCATAACATCGCGTAGAAAATCAACATCCATATTCAGGTTTTTGTGATCCAGTTTATCAATCACCCGTTCTTTGAGTAAACTGCTGAGGTCTTTCAGGTTCATTACATAACCAAGTTCAGGATTTACTTTGCCTTTCACTGTAACGTAAAGAACGTAATTGTGCCCGTGCCAGTTTGGATTTGAGCAACCGCCAAACACGGCTTTGTTCTGTTCGTCAGACCAGTCGGGTCTGTAAAGTTTGTGCGCTGCGGTAAAACGCTCTCGCCGTGTGATGTAAACCATATCGTTATGCAAATATACGTTGATTGATTCTGTTTGGACTACCTTTGCAGCAGCTACGGTTGTATAAACAAATTATCACGATGCATGTTCTGCTGGTTGCCGCCACTTATTTCGAAATAGCGCCGCTTATTGCTTCGCTTCAGTTTAAATGCGATGCCAGTCAGCGCTTAAAAACATACCGCAGCGGCAATGTTGATATTGATGTATTGCTTACCGGTGTTGGCATTGCGGCTACTTCGGCATGGACAGCCCGCACGCTGGCAACTGCAAAATACGACCTTGCCATAAACGCAGGTGTGTGCGGAACTTTCGACAATAATTTAGAAATAGGGCAGGTGGTTCAGGTAAACAGCGATTTTTTTCCTGAATTGGGTGCCGAAGACGGCGATGCATTTCTGAGCATTCATGAGTTACAATTGCTTGGCGAAAACGAAGCCCCGTTTCAGCGCAGCCGTTTGTTTGCCACAGCTCCGGCTTTTCCGCAACTCAAAACCTTTCCGCAGGTAAACGGCATTACAGTAAACAAAGTACACGGCAATGCTGTTAGTATTGAAGCCGTGAAAAACCGCTGGCATCCGCAAACCGAAAGCATGGAGGGTGCAGCATTTTTTTACGCCTGCCTTACAGTTTCGCAGCCCTGCATTCAGCTTCGTGCTGTTTCAAACCGTGTAGAGCGCCGCAACCGCGATACATGGAATTTGCCGTTAGCCATTCGCAATCTCAACGATACACTCGCAGCATTGCTGCACAGCTTTCAGTAAACAGCTTATGGAACTCAGTCTCGGTTTTTCGCCTTGCCCTAACGATTGCTTTATGTTTGATGCGCTGCTTGCACACATGAGCCGCGCACCGCTTACCGATACCGAAGGCCTTACGTTCAACACCCGCATGGCCGATGTGGAAGCGCTCAACAAAGCTGCTTTTGCCGGTGAACTTGATGTTACCAAGCTGAGCTACCATGCTTTTGCGCATTGCACCGATAAGTATCAGCTTTTGCATGCAGGCAGCGCACTCGGCCGCAACTGCGGGCCTTTACTCATCAGCAAGCGCGAAATAACGCAGGATGAAGTCCGCTCGGGCAAACTCCGCATTGCTATTCCCGGCAAATACACTACGGCTAATTTCCTGCTCGGCCTTGCGTTTCCGGAAGCAACAGATAAAGTGCCGATGATTTTTTCGGCCATCGAAAATGCAGTGCTCAGCGCCGAAGTTGATGCGGGACTTATCATTCACGAAAACCGCTTCACATATCAGTCGAAAGGCCTGAAAAAGATCATTGACCTCGGCGAATATTGGGAAAGCACAACCGGAACACCTATTCCGCTTGGCGGCATTGTAGTTCGCCGCACACTGCCCGAGGAAGTAAAGCAAACAGTAAACCGTGTGCTGCGCCGCAGTGTCGAATATGCTTTTGCAAATCGTGAAGCCAGCATGCCTTTTGTGCGCGAGCATGCACAGGAAATGGATGAAGCTGTAATGCAGCAGCACATCAATTTATATGTCAATGATTTTTCGGTTGATCTCGGAACCGAAGGCCGCAAAGCTGTGGATACCTTATTTGCAGAAGCACAGCGTTTGAAACTGGTTCCCGAACCGGTGCTGCCAATGTTTATTGATTAATTCGCGCTGCAGTTTTGCAAGGCAGGCGTGCATCAATCCAGAACAACTACAACGCCCAGTCCAAACTTCAAGTACCTGAAATCGTCTTTCACTTCTTCGCCGGCGTAGGTTGATGGATTAAGCGCAAACGCTGCAACATCCTGCGGCAAACTGTCGATATCCATGTCTTTGTTTTTATCATCCAGACGGGTAGCAAAAAACGACAAGTTGTAGCTGCAATTTGCTTTTACGCCAACAACACCAAACATATACATGAGCGATAAACCGCCCGATACTTCGCCGTGAAAACCGGTGTATTTTCCGTCGAGCGCACTCGAATTTATAGGCGTGCTGCCTTGTTCAAAGTCTGATTTAATGACAGCTCTTCCCAAACCAGCTCCGAAATCAATTAAACCCAGGAAACGGTTTTCCTCCACATCGCCCAGCGGAATCATAAATTTGAACACCAGCAGGTTGGAATGCAGGCTGAAATAACGCCGCCCGTTATCGTTAAAATTAAATTCGGCTTTACTTTTAGAACGTGAGTAATCAAGACCAAGAACAAAACCACTGTTTACATCGGCAATTCCGCCGCCGATGGTAAAACCAACACCTGGCTGGCTGATGTTAAATGATTTCAGATTGCTTGAGTTCAACGCCCGGTAACTTTCTGCAAATGCCGAAAATGATTTTGAGCCAATTTGCTGAAAAGTAGGGTTAATGTAGGCTATACCAACTTGTGCTCTTAGTGCAGTAAAGCAGAGCAGCAAACCAAATGAAATCAAAAGCTGATGGCATTTCATACGAACGGATTTTGAGGCCTTTAAAATAGGTAATTAGTAGAATTCACATGCACCTGAGTTAGTGAATGCCGAAGTTGGTGAAGTGTATTTTACAAGCATATAGCTTGAATGGCTAAAAAGTGATGGATGGGAATTAGAAATAAGTACGTTTTTACTTTTTTCAAATGCTGTTTTATGGTTATCAATTACTTCGACCTACAAATCTACTGTCGAAATTAATTCAGTTGAATGTTCATTCATCTCTTTCAACACATCGAGAACAAGAATAATTCCTGTGAGGTCAAAACCTGATTTATTGATATTGAAATTTACTTCTAAAAGCTGCACTAATTCACGTTGTTCTTCCGCAGAAAGAAATCCTAAACTTATATCATTTGAAAATGATGTTGAGGTTGCACCATCTTTAATTGATCGCCCAAAAATAAGGTAATTCCATAGTTTAATTAATTGATCATTATTTGTTTGATTAATCAATAATGAACTGCCAGTATAGTTGATTTTATTAAGGCAAGGACCTATTATGTCAAACGTCGAATTAAATTTGATTAAATTGTCGATAGAGCTTAAAAAGTATTCCTGAACGATCTCATTCACTATCTGGTCAGAAAATCTGTCCAGGTCATCAATTTTGTCATTCTGTTCAAGAAACCGAATGAGGTTCTCATCACCTAAAGCCATTTTTTGGGTTTCAACAGATTCAGAATTAAGATTGAGGTAATTTTCTCTGAAAAAAGGGTAATCTTTAATAATCAGGTCAACTAGTTTTTTCCCTGAATCATTGATATAATAAGCAATTCTAACTCCCATTCAGTAAAATTAACTAGATTAAAATAGATCAGCAACCATCAAGAATCAGCGAAGCACATTCTGTATCTTTGCACCTCCAACACAATTCATCATGCTCGTAGTTACCGGAGCCGCCGGCTTCATCGGAAGTTGCCTTGTAAGCCGCCTCAACCGCGAAGGACACACAGATCTTATTTTGGTTGATGATTTTTCGTATGAAGAAAAAGCCCGCAACCTTGAAGGCAAAAAATACAGCGAACGCATACACCGCGATACATTTATTCCGTGGCTTAGTGAGAATGCCGGAAAAGTAACTGCCATTTTACACATTGGAGCACGCACCGATACTACGGAGTTCGACAAAAGTATTTTTGACCGCCTTAATGTGAATTACACCAAAGACATTTGGAACCTTTGCGTTAAGCATCAGATTCCGCTTATTTATGCTTCTTCTGCGGCAACTTATGGTCTTGGTGAACATGGTTATGATGATAATCACGAGATCATTCCCGCACTCAAACCACTCAACCCTTACGGCGATTCAAAGAACGAAGTTGATAAGTGGATTTTGAAGCAAACAGTTACTCCACCCAATTGGTACGGCCTTAAATTCTTTAATGTTTATGGGCCAAACGAATACCATAAAGGCCGCATGGCTTCAGTAATTTTTCATGCTTTTCGACAAATTACAGCCACCGGCGGCATGAAACTTTTCCGCTCACACAATCCCGATTACAAAGACGGTGAGCAGTTACGTGATTTCATTTATGTAAAAGATCTTACGGATGTAATTTACTTTTTGCTCACCAAAAAGCCCGCATCAGGTATTTACAACCTCGGTACCGGCGAAGCAAGAACCTTTCTGGACTTAGCCCGCAGCACATTTGCCGCAATGAATCAGCCTGAGAATATTTCGTTTGTGGATACACCGGCTGATATTCGCGATAAGTACCAATATTTTACCGAAGCTAATATGGCTAAACTTCTTAATGCCGGCTACGCAACACCTTTTCACACACTCGAAGAAGGCGTGGCCGAATACGTTCAGTTTTACCTGATTCCCAATCAAACATTATAATTAGTAACTAATGCAAAATCCGATGTCATAAAGCATGACATCGGATTTTGTGTTTATTTATCGGGGTAATTAATTATATCCTTCTCCGCTGAGCACAATTGCCATTCCTAAAGACAAGTAAGATCGGCGATTAATTAATTCGTAATACGAATTGTAACCTCCTTTTACGTAGCGGGTGTCGGCTTTTGTAAAATAGTAATTATAGCGGCAAGTAAGTATTGCTTTATTAATACGTAATTGAGCACCGGCCGTATAACCAAACCAAAAGGTTTTGGTGCTTTTAGCTTCATCATAACCGCCAACACTTCCGTGAATTAATATTGTCATAATAGGTCCGGCATGAACGCCAAAAATATTACGATTGGTAATCTTCCCGAGTGTGAATTTGAAATCAAGAAGTCGCTGATTGAAACTGCGTTTATCTCCGTTCTCAAAATTGAAATTAGAGATATGAACGCCAAATCCAATTTCCTGACTGAAAGTGAAATTCTTTTTCAGTCTTGTTGTTGAATATTCATAAACGCCGGCATTCATTTTTTCCTGTTTGAATACTCCAACATTTTGAGTGCCGGCCTGAAGATCAACAAAAGTGAGTGTAGGGTTGTCGAGCCGTTTATGATACTCTAAACGAGCTCCGCCGTAGGTTTGCGCTTTTCCCTTAGAAAGCACACATACGAATACGGCAACACAGGTCAGTAACCTGATCGCTTTTTTCATAATAAATGATTGTTAGGTACACGAATAATTAGTTTACGTGTGCCAGAGGGAAGTGCAAATTTAAGGGTATCGTTGAATAATGTGCTTCCGGTTATCAACTAATATCAACCAGCTAACAGGCTCTTAGATAAAAAAAGCAGCCTGTGCGTTTTGCACAGGCTGCTGAGGCTGCTGAATAAGATCAGCAATTATTTCTTTTTGCCGTTGTTTTTGCCTTGTTCAAGCTGGCGGCGCTGTGCTGCTTCGAGGCGCTGCATGAGGCCTGATTTTTTTACCGGCTTTTTCTTATTGGCTTCTATTTTCTCGCGGATTGCTCCTTCGTCAACAAAGCGGCGCATCAGGAACATTTGTAGGAAGGTAATCATGTTGCTCAGGAAGTAATAATAACTGAGCGCTGCTGATGCTGAGTTGAGGAAGCCGAGGAACATTACGGGCATCAGGTACATGAGCCATTTCATACCCGGAAGCTGATTACCGGTTGACAGCATCTGCTGGTTCATCCAGGTATAGAGCAGGGTAGAGGCGGTCATCAGAATCGCAAACAAGCTTACGTGATCGCCGTAGAACGGAATCTCGAAACCGAGTTTTAAAATGGAATCATAGGTAGAAAGATCTTCGGCCCAGAGGAAGCTCGACTGGCGCAATTCAAAAACCGTGGGGAAGAAACGCAGCAGCGCAAAAAGAATCGGAAGCTGGAGCAGCAACGGAATACAGCCGGCCATCGGATTAACACCGGCCTTGCGGTACAGTGCCATTGTTTCCTGCTGCTTTTTCATCGGATCACCGTCTTTAAACTTCTCGTTGATCACGTCAATCTCCGGCTTTAGCACACGCATTTTAGCCGATGAAAGGAACGATTTGTAAGCAATCGGGAAAAGAACAAGTTTTACAATAATGGTAAGCAGCAAAATAATAATGCCATAGCTGCCAAACATGCCCGAAAGCCAAGAGAAGATGGGCATAATTGCAAATTTGTTCAGCCAACCGAATAAGCTGAAACCAAGGTCGATTTGCTTTTCAAGACCGAGATCATACGATTTCAGCACCTTGTATTTCGTGGTGCCGAAATAAAACTTCATCGGGAAAGCTACATTGCCGTTTTGTGAAACCGGAATCGGAGTTTCAACGGCCATTGCTTTCACTGCATCCGGGTCAGATGGTGTGCGAATGCCGAACACCGGTCCGGTCGAGAATTTTGTATCGGCAATAAGTACCGATGTAAAGTACTGCTGTTTAAAAGCCACCCATTTCAAATCGCCGGTTGGCGATTCGGTTTCGTCTTCGGCCATGCTCAACTCTTCAATGTCTTTATCGCCGTCGAGCTGGTAGTAAAGTGTTGAAACCTGTCGCTGGTTCTTGATGTTCTTTTCCTGAGAGGGTGTATTCATGCCCCAGGTCAGCATTACATCTTTCTGATCGGCACCGATCATTTTACCGGCATTCACAATGTTTACGGTACAACCCAGCAGATCGCTGTTTCCTGAAATGGTGTAGTTGTATTCGATGTATGTGTCTTTGCTTCCATCAGCATAAAGACGAAATGCAACCGATTTCGACTCTTTTCCGCTTACGCTGATATTTCCGGCGGCAACAGGTTGAAAGAACAGCGAATCTGTTGTAACCCGGCGGCGATTGGTATCAAAGAAACTGAGTCCAAATTTGGTAGAATCATTGGTAAACAGTTTCAGATGGTCTTTCGATTTTTCTTCTTTCTGTTTATAGGTTTGATAGTCTTTGAGCTCTACCGATCCAACACGTCCGCCTTTCGGATAAATTGAAACGCGCATACGTTCGTTTTCAATAATCACAGGCTCGTTTTTGCCTTCGGCAGATGCGCTGAACATTCCCCAGCGCTGCAGTTCCTGAACCTTTTTCAGCGAATCAAGGTTGAGTGTGGTGTCGGCAGTAACTACAATCTTTTTCAGACTGTCGTCAATGCGCGCTGCTTTTTTGTCTTCTTCAGCTTTTCGGGCAGCATCAACTTTAGCAACCGAGTCGTTGTACTTTTTCTTGAGTTCGGCCTCCTTCTTAGTCTGGGAGTTCGAGTAGGTCATCCAGGCTGTGAGGATGACGGCAATAATGCCAAAGCCGATGAGTGATTTGCGATCCATCTATGCGTATTAATAAGCTGCTGTTTTATTGCAGCCCGCAAAAATACAGAAATTCAGCAGTGTACCGAAAAAAGAAATGCCCCCGGAAAATCATTTCCGGGGGCATTTTATCAAATCTTATGAATAGTCGTCAGATTACCAAATCTCGGCACGTTCTTCGGGCTTGCGGTACATTTTGTCGCCGGCCTTAACGTTAAACGCATTGTAGAACTCTTTCATGTTCGACAGCGGCCCGATTACACGGAAGCGCTGCGGTGCATGCGGATCGGTTTTAACCATGTTCATGAGCGATTTCGGACGCATACTGCCTCGCCAGGCTTGTGCCCAAGAAATAAAGAAACGCTGCTCGCCGGTTAAATTGTCGATTTTGGCCGGCTGACCTTTTGTAACCAGCGAACGCTGATAAGCGGCAAATGAAATGGTAAGACCGCCAAGATCGGCAATGTTTTCGCCAAGTGTAAGCTGTCCGTTTACTGTAAGTTTAAGCGAATCAATAGCCACATAGCTGTTGAACTGGTCAACCAGCACTTTGGCGCGGATATCAAATGCCTTGCGGTCGTCTGCGGTCCACCAATCGCGGAGATTACCTTCCGAATCGTATTTCGAACCTTCATCATCAAAACCGTGTGTGAGCTCGTGACCAATTACAGCGCCCATTGCACCATAATTTACGGCATCATCTGCATCAGGATCAAAGAAAGGAGCCTGCATAATGGCTGCCGGGAACACAATTTCATTGAATGCCGGATTGTAGTAGGCATTAATAGTGGCCGGTGTCATTCCCCATTCGGTTTTATCAACCGGCTGATTGAGGCGCGAAAGCAAATACTGTACGTCAAACTTGTTTGAGTTGAGGTAATTGCGCACATACGAATCGCGGGTAATGGTAAGTCCGCTGTAATCGCGCCATTTATCGGGATAACCGAGTTTACGCATAATTGTACCGAGCTTTTTGAGGGCTTCGGCCTTCGTTGTTTCACTCATCCACGGACGACTCATGATGCGTTCTTTGTAAGCAGCCATGAGGTTATCAACCATTTCGTTTACGCGGTCGCGGGCTTGTGAGCTGAAATTTTTCTCTACATAAATTTTACCCATCGCTTCGCCGAGCGCGCCTTCTGTGGTGGTGAGAACACGCTTCCAGCGGGGCTGTATGCGTTTCTGTCCGCTCATCATTGTTCCGTAAAACTTGAAGTGCTCGCTTACCACAGCCGAATGAAGTTTTCCGGCGCACGAATGAACCAACTGCCAGCGGAAATAAGCTTTCCATGTGCTCAGTGGTTCGCTGCCCATGAGCTCGCTGAAACGCTTCATGAAACCGGGCTGCATAACAATGAGATCGCCGGGAGCAGGTGTTCCCATTTTTTCAAAATACTGCGGGAACTGGAAGTTCGGACAAATCTGCTGCAATTCAGCTTCCGACATTTTATTGTACAGTTTGTCGGGATCACGCTGCTCAACGGTAGTCATCGACGAATCGGCCAGCTTGGCTTCAAAAGCAAAAACGGCTTCTGCATTTTTCTTTGCCATTGCGGCATCATCGCCCATCAAAGCAAACATACTTTCCAAATGCTCTTTGTAAGCATCGGTAAGTTGCTTCATTTCGGGAGCAGTGTAGTAATCGCGGTCGGGAAGACCGAGACCTGATTGCGCGAAATAAGGTGCATTTACGTTGCTGTTTTTCTGATCAGCCATCACGAAATAACCGAATCCGGCAGAAACCTGAATCAGGTGCATATCGGCCAGCACTGTGGTGATTTCTTTCTTGTCTTTCAGCCCTTCAATAATATCAAGCTCTGGCTTAAGCGCTGTAAACCCAAGTTTTTCAATTTGTACAGAGTCCATACCCGATGCATACAAATCGCCGATGCGCTGCAGATCTGTACCTGCGGGCTGGGGTTTGGCTGCAGCACCTTCGCAAATATCACGAAGCGCTTTCTGGCTTTTGTCGTTCAGTACATTGAAATTGCCCCAGCGGGTTTCGGTAGAAGGGATCGGATTGCTGCGAATCCAGATACCGTTTACGTACTCGAAAAAATCATCTTGCGGACGAACACGTTTATCGAGCTGACCCGGGTCAATAGCTTTGTTCAGCGAAGCAGTCATTGCAAGCGCCAACACACCGGCACCGGCAAGGGGCAACCAGTTACGCGAAAAGAATTTGCTCATAGAGATATGATAGAATTGAAGTACGAAACTACAAAAAGGAGATGGTATGACACAATGCCCCGGGGTAAACGGTTGAGGGTTCATGTAAACGGTTTACTCAGATGCCGTTTGGCGGTGATCAGAAAAGCTCGGCCAGCATACAGCGTGCACTGCCGCCGCCGATGTGCTCAATCGTGCTGATTTCGGGCGTAACCGGTATTGCCACAGCCGAAATCTGCTGCTGTTGCTGTGCACTCAGCGAACGCCAGCCGGTTGCCGACATTACGACATGGTCAATTCCGGCGCTGTTTTTTACAAACAAGGCATTTCCGGCAAATGCCGAAACCTGTTTATGCGAAATAGGCACAATGGTGCGTCCTGATTTTTGCAGCACCCGTTCTACCATGTTTCTGTCGCGGCTGTCGGTAACGGCATCCAAGCAAACGATTGCCAGTTTAGCGTGCAGCGACATAATAACATTGGTGTGGTAGATGGCACGGCCTTCGCTGTCGGTTGCCGAAAAAACCACCGGAAGCATGCCTAATTTCTCACAGGCTTCGAACAGCACATCGGCATTGGTGCGCGATGAAAAGGAAGCCCAGGCTAAATTATACACATGGTCGAACAGTATGCTGCCTGTTCCTTCGAGGTAGCGGCCTTCGATTTCATGTGCTGTAAGATCGTGAATGGTGGTGTAGCCGAATTCTTTACATAGTTCAATAATCAGCTCATTGCGCCGTTCTGTGCGGCGGCTGGGGGCTTCCATCGGGTAAAGCACCATTGATTTTTGCGGATGCGCAGAAAACCAGTTGTTCGGAAAAACTGCATCCGGCCTGATTACCGATGGATCATCATGTTTAACCAAAACCGGAATTTCAAAACGATTGAGGAGTGCAACAAAAGCGTCAAATTCTTTAAGCGCAAGTTCTTGCACACTGCCCGCTGCCGTTGCTGATGATTGCTGATAATGATTGCTGGCGGCAGTTTCTGAGTTAAACCCAAAATTTGCCGGACGAATCATAAGAAGTGTTGGAATTCCCCTTTCCACGTTGCGAATGTAAGCACCAGAAGTAATTCAGCACAAAAAAAGATTACAGAAATAATCATTAGACTAAGATTCATTTCATTAAATTTATTTCAGCAAACAACTAATCCCGATTATCATGAAACAACTTGTACTTTTTCTTCTCCTTTCGCTTTCGGTTAAACTGAATGCGCAAACCGTTTTAACAACCTATTATATTATCCCTCCTGTAAATGGATGTGATGGTGTTTGGGCGATTCAACCTGCATCCGCCTCTACTTACATCTTCACTCCCTCTGGTTGCGGGCAATTTTTAGGTTTTAGTGCTAATAACGACACACAGTACATACAACTATGTTCAATACCGTGTACAGTGACGATGACTGATCCGAGCGGGAATATTGCCATTTGCTCAACAGGTACAGTAACCGATGTAATTTCCGAACAACCCGGAGTTTTTACAACTTACCCCAATCCGGTTAAAGCAACAGAAGTATGGACTGTTGTACTCAATGAACCCATTGCCGAAGTTCAAACCGAAATTATTTCACTCACCGGACAGCGGGTGTTCTCAGACACTCAGCAAACGCTTAACGGAAAAGTTGAAATAGATACTTCACAACTTTCTGCCGGAACATACATTACAAGTATTACTGTAAACGGAGGAACGCCTGTTGTTCAGAAGTTAGTTGTGCTGTAAAGCCTAACTTTGCCGGATGCTGTTGCGATCGGTATTCTTGATTTTGCTTTTTTCGTCGTGTGCCGATGGTGCTAAACCTTTGGCAGAAAACGAAGATTTGCAACGAACCGAAACGCAAAGTGAAACTATTCAATCGTCTTTGATTGAAACACTTTCAGCTCAGGTAACGGTTCAGCATGATTCAATTCGCAGTGCTGAAATAATGTTAGCTTACAGCAAAAAACGCGACAGTGCAGCATCACTTCCGTTGCTGCAAGCCGGCTTGGTGAATGTGCAGCAAATTGCTCCCGGCATTCTGGTTGAACTAAAATACTCAACAACCGATAATTTTCTTGGCTTCGATGTTTACGGCGATCTGAACACCGCATTTTTGCAGCCTGATGTAGCTCAAAAGCTTGCCGCAGCGCAAAAAGCACTCAGCAAGCGCCGCCCGGGCTATGTGCTGTTGATCTACGATGCGGCGCGGCCGGTGAGTGTGCAGCAAAAAATGTGGGATACGCTGCGGAACCGTCCGCTCGACCGCTCAAAATATGTATCGAATCCGGCCAACGGTGGTTCGCTGCATAACTACGGTGCTGCGGTAGATTTAACCATTGCCGACAGCACCGGAAAACCCATAGACATGGGCACACCTTACGATTTTTTCGGCCCCGAAGCACATCCCTCACGCGAAGCCGAAATGCTGGCCGCCGGAAAACTTACAACAGCACAAATTGAAAACCGAAAACTGCTTCGTGAAGTAATGCGAAGTGCAGGATTTTTCGGAATCACCTCCGAATGGTGGCACTACAATGCCTGCACGCGAGCAGCAGCCAAAGAAAAATACAAGCTGCTCAATTAATGCAAACGAAGTGAAGCATAAACAGAACAACCGAACGAAGTGAGGCTAAGTATGGCATCCCAAGAAAACAATGAATACAATGCACACTAAAGCCGAACGAAGTGAGGCATCCCAATAAAAAACAGAGAATACATTTATCACCCTACACTTTACACTTCTGAGCGACAGCCGAAGAAACACTTTACACTCTGCACAACCGCCGAACGAAGTGAGGCTAACTGAGAAATTGTACAGGAAGAAAAGCCTCAGAAATAGCATTTGTCTGATTGAGCGGCAGCCGAAATCAGAACAAATGGTATTTCTGTTTCTGAAAGCTATCAAAGTTCTTATACTTCCCGCCGCGCTTGTTGTAATCAAAGCGATAGCCGAGTGTAATTTCATGCGAACCGGTATGTCCGCCGCGAAGCTTTGAAATTCCGAGATCGTAGGAATACACAAACTGGTAATCATTAAAGAAAACCATTCCGGCCTGCAGGGCAACAGCATCGCGCATACGCCAGGCAATACCTGCAATTATTTTTTCGCGAATGTGCAAACGCAGGTTGTAATTTACAGTGATGGGCAAACCATCTACATAAGTTGCAAAAAGATTGTTTTCCCAAACATAATCGGGATGTTCGTGGAAATTATAGCCAAATGTGAAGTAATAATGATTCTCGTTTTTCACACGGGTTTCGCCCAATTCATATTTCGATTGCAGCAAGTTTACCAAACCAAGACCGAAATGAAAACGGTCATTGTAAAGCAACAAACCAGCAGTCGGATTTTTACGCTTGTCGAATGTAGAAAGTCCCGGATCAAAAGCCGGATCGCCAGCCCAATGCTGGGTTAAATCGGCGGTATTAAATGTGTATTTCGTGAAATTAAGTCCAATGCCAGCCGAAAATTCCACATCCGGGAAGCGCAGGTGAAATGCTGCTGTAAATCCATACGTAAACCTGCGCGATGGTCCGGTTACATCATTACTCAGCATTGCGCCAAGTCCAACCATTCCTTTCAGAAAACGACTGTGTACCAAAGCGGTTTGCTGCACCGGGGCATCATCAAAACCCACCCATTGTGTGCGGTAATTTAAACGCGCATCAATAGTTCCCCGCGTACCTGTGTATGCAGGATTAAGCATGGGTGTAAGCGCAGGATATTGTGTATAATCAGCTAATTGTTGTGCTGATAATCCGGTAACAAAAAGCAAACCGGTGAAGAGTGATGTGATACGTTTCATCGGTTAGCGGACAATAGTTACTGAATCGTAGATTTTTGGCGATCCGTCGCCAAGATCTAACACAAAATAATAGGTGGCATCCGGCAAACGATCTCCATAATTGGTGCCATCCCAACTATTGTCGTAATTACTTTTTGAATAAACCGGCTGACCGGTTCGTGTGAAAACTTCGAGACGTGAATTCGGGTATTTCGTGATGTTGCCGATGTAAAATAAATCGTTTATGCCGTCGCCATTGGGCGAAAATGAATTATAGATGTACAGTTCTTTGTTTGGAATTACGTTAACTGTTACAGATGTATAATTAGGGCATCCGAATGAATCGAATCCGGCAATCAAATAGGTTATTGTATCAATCGGTTCTGCATTTACTAATGCTGAGTTAATGGAAGAAAGTCCGTCGGGCGGACTCCAGAAATAACTGGCACATCCGCTTGCTGTAAGAATTGCTGTTTGTCCTTCCAGAATGGTAATTGTTGATGGCGTTACACTAAGCGGAGGAATTGGCCGCACCGTTACCAGTACATTTGAAGTCCGTGGTGTACAGTTTGACGAGTTAATGGTTACGCTATACAGTGTGGTAACAGTTGGCGTTGCTATCGGACGAGCTGCGGTAGTTGAACTGAGACCGGTTGCCGGTGTCCAGCTGTATGCCAGTGCATTATCGTTGCTTGGCAAACCCAGCTGAACCTGTCCGCCTGTGCAAACAAATGTATCACGACCGGCATCGGCAAAGGCAATGGGGTTGATGTCGATGTAAAGCGTATCTCTTCCGATGTTGCCATCGGCATCTGTAACGGTGAGAATGTATTGTGTGTTTACAGTTGGTGTGGCTGTAGGATTGGCCACCGTGGCATTGTTGAGCCCGGCAGAGGGCGACCAGCTGTAGGAATAAGGCGGTGTTCCGCCGGTTGTTGTGCTTGTTAATGCCTGATTGCCACC
Organism: Bacteroidota bacterium; assembly: GCA_046335555.1. GTDB lineage: Bacteria > Bacteroidota > Bacteroidia > Palsa-965 > Palsa-965. The sequence goes on along the minus strand of JBKDHA010000082.1, from coordinate 11,791 downwards.
GGGACAGATCACGGTATAAGCAGGTGTGGCATTAACCGTAATGATTTGCGCATCAAGAGTTGCAAAGAGCAACACGAATAAGATGCTGAACAGGATAGATGGTGACTTCACGGATAAACGACGCATTTAATTACAGGGACATTACAAAGATAACGTTCTGAACGAGGTATAAAGTGCAAATGAGCCGCTAAAAATAGATTTCTAATGCCTGACGGTAGGTGTTTGCATGTGCTTCAATAATGTCGCTGATGTTTTCGGAATAACCTCCGCCCATGCTTACTGCAACGGGAACATTATTGTTCCGGCAGGTTTCAAACACAAACCGGTCGCGGGCTGCGCATCCTGCACGGCTTAAGCCGAGTCTGCCTAGTTTATCGGTAGCCAGCACATCAACTCCGGCCTGGTAGAATACAAAATCAGGTTCTGCGGCATCCATCAGCCGGGGCAGGTGTGTGCCCAGCAAGTGCAGATAGGCTTTGTCCTCAATGCCGTCGGGCAGCTCAACATCCAAGTCCGATTGCTCTTTGTGCATCGGATAGTTTTTTGCCCCGTGCATGCTGAATGTAAACACATGGTTATTGCCTGCAAAAATGGAAGCCGTTCCGTTGCCCTGATGAACGTCGAGATCAACAACCAGAATGCGGCGGGCACGTTTTTCGTGCAGCAAAATAGTTGCGGCTACGGCAATATCGTTGAGCAGGCAAAATCCTTCACCGCGGTTCCGGTAAGCATGATGAGTGCCGCCGGCAATGTTAAACGCAACGCCGTGTTTTATTGCCCGCCTCGCGCTTTCGATAGTGCCGTTGAGAATAACAACTTCGCGGTGCACAAGGCTTTCGGAAAGCGGAAACCCTGTTTTGCGGATTTCAGCAGGAGTAAGCTGCTGCTGTTGCAAACGTTGCAGATAGCCAGCATCGTGCGTGAGCAGAATTAACTCATCGGGTAGGGGCTCAGGAGCAAAAAGATTGGATTCTTTCAGAGTGCCTTCGTAAATCAGTTGCTCCGGCAGCAGTTCATACTTAGCCATCGGAAACCGATGACCCGCTGGCAAAGGATGTGCATAAACCGGCGACCACGCAACGTGAAGCATAACGGCTTCAAATGTAAGAAGCTGAATACTCAATCGGAGAACTGAAGCCGAATATTAATTTGAGCTGTTTCACTTTTTGTAGGGCAAAAAGTTTTTAGGTCTTTTCAGAATCAGTATGCTCAAAATACCAATGCTTATGGAAATCTGATTTACTTTGTATGCATCATTACTTCCTGAGAATAATTTTGAATCGCCGCTGAAATGTTCAAAACACAGAATACAGTTGTATGCCGGAAATAAAAGATCGTAATGTGGTATGGAGTTGGGCTGCTTCTGCGGTTTGTTTTGCAGTGCTTATGCTCTATCACTTCCGCTCCGACGGTTATTCCGACATCGGCGATGGAATTTTGCATTATCAGATTTCGCATTATTCGTGGAAGCATCCTGAGCTTTTGCTGCATCACTGGGGAAAACCTTTTTTCACATTAATCAGCAGTCCATTTGCTCAGTTGGGCTACAGCGGCATTGTGTTTTTTAATATCCTCTGCGCTTCAGCAACAGCCTTTTTTTCGAGCCGGATGCTTAGTGCAGCAGGTTATAAATTTGGCGCAGTTGCCGGAATGCTTTCTGTGTTCAGTCCTTTGTATTTCAGCGTTGCACTTAGCGGTCTTACCGAGCCGTTATTCAGTTTGGTACTTACATTATCTGTATTTCTTGTAATGAAAGGACGAAGCGGCTGGGCGGCAACATTGGTTTCATTTCTCCCATTTGTGCGAACCGAAGGTTTTTTGCTTCTGCCTTTGTTTGGCCTTGTTTTTTTGATCAGGAAAAATTGGAAAGCTATTCCCTTTCTTGCATTCGGTACCTTGATTTATAGTTTAGTTGGAGGCATTGCAACAGGCAATTTTGGTTGGGTAATTACCGGAAATCCATACACGGGTGAAGAACTTTACGGACATGGTGAGTTTTTTCATTTTATAAAAAACAACGAAGCATTTCTGGGAACTTCGGGTGTCGTGTTGTTTGCCGTTTCATTTGTGTTGCTCATTGTTCGTTTGGTGAAGTACAAAAAGCAACACCCGCTTTTTGCGGAAGAAGTTGTATTAGTTTTCGGTTCTTTTATTGTGTATCTACTTGCACACAGTATTTTCTGGGCGTATGGTTTGTTTGGCTCTTATGGTTTGCTTCGTGTTATGGCTGCGGTAACGCCCCTTGCTGCTGTTGCTGCTGCCGGAACGCTTGATTTGTTTTACAGCAAAATAAACCAACGCAGGGCGTGGATTCCGGTTGGGCTGGCAATGGTTGTAGTTGTGGTAAACACCATTCAAACACTGAACCAGAGCCGACTGCCGTTCAGGATCGATAATAGTCAGTATGCAGCTTATCATGCCGGGAAATGGTTGAAAGAGCATACTCAGGAAAAAAATACACTTTATACTCAGCATCCTTTTATCGTTTTTCTGGCCGATTATGATCCATTTGACAGGCAATACACACGGACGCTTTGGGATCTGGAAGCTGAGAAAAATAACAAGCGGCTACCGATTCAAGGTTCGCTGATTGTTTGGGATTCGCATTTTGCGGCATTGGAAGGACGAACTTCTGTTGATTCTTTGAAAAGTAATGTCAATTACGAAGTAGTATATCACGTAAAATCGGAGAAAGCGGAGTACAGGACCTCAGGCGGTAATGAATGGCCGGAGGTGTATATTTTTAAACAGAAGTGATGATGTGTGAATGTTGGCCTCTCTTTGCCTTGGCGGGATAAATAATTTTCGCGCAAAGGCGCAGAACTTGTAACTGTTTTCTGGTGTAATGAAAGTTGATTTTTCTGGTGAAATGTTGGCTTCTCTTTACTTTGGCGTGATAAATAATTTTCGCGCAAAGACGCAGAGGCGCAAAGCTTGTAGCTGTTTTATTTTTTTGATTAACCTGCATAAATTAAATATCGCTCAAAGGCGCAGAGGCGCAAAGCTTGTAGCTGTTTTGTTTGTAATGGAAGTTGTTTTCTGATGAAATGTTGGCTTCTCTTTACTTTGGCGTGATAAATAAATTTTCGCGCAAAGACGCAGAGGCGCAAAGCTTGTAGTTGTTCAATAATTCTTGAAATTTAAAACAGATCGCATTTATTACCGTTTTCATTTCTCGCAATGAATTGGATGAAATGAACAGGTCGAACTTTTTATGCGAAGCCTTCGCGCCTTCGCGTCTTTGCGCGATTAAAAATTTTCACGCAAAGTCGCTTTAAGACAAAAGCTCAAAAGGCGCAAAGCTTGTAGCTTTTTTATTTTTTTGATTAACCTGCATAAATAAAATATCGCGCAAAGGCGCAGAGGCGCTAAGCTTGTAGCTGTTCAACAATTCTTAAAATTTAAAACAGATCGCATTTATTATTGTTTTCATTTCTCGCAATGAATTGGATGAAATGAACGGGTCGAACTTTTTATGCGAAGCCTTCGCGCCTTCGCGTCTTTGCGCGATTAAAAATTTTCGCGCAAAGACTCAGAGGCGCAATGCTAGTAGCTGTTCAACAATTCTTGAAATTCAAAACAGATCGCATTTATTACTGTTTTTCATTTCTCGCAATGAATTGGATGAAATGAACAGATCGAACTTTTTATGCGAAGCCTTCGCGCCTTCGCGCGATTAAAAATTTTCACGCAAAGTCGCTTTAAGACAAAAGCTCAAAAGGCGCAATGCTTGTAGCTGTTCAACAATTCTTAAAATTCAAAACAGATCGCATTTATTATTGTTTTCATTTCTCGCAATGAATTGGATGAAATGAACGGGTCGAACTTTTTATGCGAAGCCTTCGCGCCTTCGCGTCTTTGCGCGATAAAATTTTCACGCAGAGGTGCAAAGCTTGTAGCTGTTTTTATTTGTAATGGAAGTTGCTTTCTGGTGAAATGTTGGCTTCTCTTTACTTTGGCGTGATAAATAAATTTCGCGCAAAGACTCAGAGGCGCAATGCTTGTAGCTGTTCAACAATTCATAAAATTCAAAACAGATCGCATTTATTATTGTTTTCATTTCTCGCAATGAATTGGATGAAACGAACAGATCGAACTTTTTATGCGAAGCCTTCGCGCCTTCGCGTCTTTGCGCGATAAAAATTTTCGCGCAAAGTTGCTTTACGACAAAAGCTCAAAAGGCGCAATGCTTCAGCTGTTTTATATTTTAGTGATTGCTTGATTAGACGGACAGCTAAAATTCTTTATTCTGTTCATTTACGGATGAGGTATTCACAATAAAAAAACGGCTGTCAATTTTTTTGACAGCCGGTTTCTTTATGATAGGTGATTGATCAGCGTAAATCTACTTCTTCTGTTCCTGCAGGGTAGTTTTTCAGGCTGTACTCAAAATCAGCATCGCTGATGGTTAAGTTGGGCGTAAATGTTTTTACAGTGTAGGTCATTTTAGAACCATCTGAATTCATCATTACGGCGCTAACAATTTGCTTTTTGAGCTTATCGATTTTCACTTTCACGGTGTGATAGCTTTTTCCGTCGGGCTTCTCAGGATAGAGATTGATGAGTTGCATGACGCGGCCATTCTCGGTTACTTCTTTTTCAAATTTGTATTTGAAACCTTTCTCGTGAATGGTGAAAATATCAGAAGGCACAATTGCGGTCTTCGCATTGGGTTTGTTCGGATCCGGAGCATTATCAATAGTTACCTCTTTGTTTTGCTCGCTGTAGCTGCAAATCACTTTGGTGTTGCTGCGGTATTCCTCTTTATAAATTTTGTCCTTTACTTTTTTGTTGAGGACAACTTTATATTTTTTCCCTTTCAGCACCACATTACCTTCCTGAACGTCTTTTGTGCCGTTCGGTTTTTCTATGGTAATGGTAAAGGTGGCCGAAATGCTTGTATAAGCTTTGGCAGTTTTGCTCACCTCATCGAGGATAGCTTTTGCTTTGGGATCTTGCTGGGCGAAAGCAGAAACTGAGATCAGCAGTGCTGTGGCGGCAAGGGCGAATTGGCGGTAAGGTTTCATAAGTGTGAAATCCGATTATGCAGGTCAGGTTTCAAAAAGCGTTCCAAAGTTACAAAATGCTTTCTTGTTGATATAATTTGTTGATAATCACTACAAATTTTAACAACAAGACATTTTGTATATCAGACTCAAAAAAACAGCCGGAGTTTAATGCTTCCGGCTACTTTTTGAATTTATTTTCTGTTTTTCGATCAGAAAGGCTCTGAATTATCGCCTTTTCGGTTGCCAAGCATTTGTTCGAGCGATAGTATGTCTTTTACCAGCACTTCGCGGGCTTTGCTGCCTTCAAACGGTCCGATAATGCCCGCCGCTTCGAGCTGATCTACAATGCGGCCTGCGCGGTTGTAGCCGAGCTTGAGTTTGCGCTGCAGCAGCGAGGCCGATCCTTGCTGATGATTGACAATAATGCGTGCCGCCTCTTCAAACAGCGAATCGCGGTCGCCTTCGTCAATTTCCATCTTGGTCTCGCTGTTTTCATCCACATACTCGGGAAGCTGGAAAGCACTCGGGTAGCCGCGCTGATCGCCGATGAACTGGCAAATGCGTTCTACTTCGGGCGTATCTACAAACGCGCACTGCAAGCGGGTTAAGTCGTTGCCGGTAGAAAAGAGCATATCGCCGCGACCAATCAGCTGCTCGGCGCCGCCCGAATCAAGAATGGTACGCGAGTCGATTTTTGAGGTAACCCGGAATGCAATACGCGCCGGGAAGTTGGCTTTAATAGTTCCCGTAATAATGTTTACCGACGGGCGCTGCGTGGCAATAATGAGGTGAATACCAACAGCACGGGCAAGCTGCGCCAAACGGGCAATAGGCGTTTCCACCTCTTTGCCGGCGGTCATAATAAGGTCGGCGAACTCGTCAACCACTAGTACAATGTAGGGCAGGAACTTGTGTTCGCCGGTGGGCGGCAGGCGGCGCTGCACAATCTTAGCGTTGTATTCTTTAATGTTGCGCACCTGTGCATCTTTCAGCAAATCATAGCGCGTATCCATTTCAATGCACAGCGAGTTGAGCGTATGCACCACTTTCTTGGTATCGGTAATAATGGCCTCGGCGGTGTCGGGAAGTTTGGCGAGGAAGTGGCGCTCAATTTTATTGAACAATGTAAGTTCCACTTTCTTCGGATCGACAAGCACAAATTTGATCTGCGCCGGATGCTTTTTGTACAGCAGTGAAACCAGAATAGCATTCAGTCCTACAGATTTGCCCTGACCGGTAGCGCCTGCCATGAGCAGGTGAGGCATTTTGGCCAGATCGGCAATGTAGATTTCGTTTGAAATGGTTTTGCCCAATGCTACCGGCAAATCCATATTGCTGTTCTGGAAGCGTTCCGAGGCCAGCAGCGCCCGCATCGGAACCATTTCGGGATGCTGGTTCGGCACTTCTATACCGATAGTGCCTTTGCCCGGAATCGGTGCAATAATGCGGATGCCCAGCGCCGAGAGGCTCAGCGCAATATCGTCTTCAAGGTTTTTGATTTTTGAAATACGAACTCCGGCAGCCGGATTGATTTCGTAGAGCGTAACCGTTGGTCCGATGGTGGCTTTAATTTTATCAATGGCAATACCGTAGTTGCCGAGGGTTTCAACAATTCGGTTTTTATTGGCGTTCAGCTCCTCGGCATTTACACCGCCGTCTTTTCCGGTGGCGTAGTTTTCGAGCAGGTCGATGGTTGGGAACTGATAGCTGCCTAATTCGAGTGTAGGATCAAACTCGCCAAACTCGCGTACTAATTCTTCGGCTTTCTGCCCAATTTCATCGGAACTGAGTTCGGCTTCTTCGTTTTTCTCAACGGTAAACTGGATATTGTCGTCGGCCGTAAGATCAGTGGTAACGGGCAATACCGGCGGAATTTCGGCTACTGCGGGTGTTTCAATTACCGGTTCTGGTTCTTCCTCTTCTTCAAGTTCTTCGGTTTCCGGTTCATCGGCAGCCGTATTGGTAATCAGCAACGGCTCCGGAACTTCTTCATCGTCTTCAAGTTCTTCGTCGGTTTCGTCTTCAATGGCGGTGTTCGGATTTTCGGCCGGCTTGTTTCTGATTTCGTTTCTTGATGCAGTGGTTTCGGCGGTTTCGGTTTCCGGTTCTTCTTCATCGGCTTTGGGAGCGCGTTTAAAGGCAAACGAGAAGTTGAAAACGATAATGAGGAAAGCCGCAGCAATGAAGATCAGGAAGAGTCCGGTGCCAATTTTACCAAAAACACCGTTCAGCCAGTTGCTGATTTCGTAGCCAAACACGCCGCCCGGGTAAAATACGGCAGTGCTGAACACGTAGCCCATGAGCACCGAGCCAAACAGCAGCGAGAAAATGCCGTAGCGGAAAGTTTTGCCAAACGGCAGCACCTCGGCACCGGTAAGCATGCGGATTCCGCTGACAAAGCTGAGCAGCGGAATTACAAACGACATCACCCCAAACCCGCTGTGAATAAACGCATGCGAAACCAGTGCCCCGAATTTCCCGAGCACATTGGTAACGCGCACTTCGGGCTGAAACAAATCGCCCAGCGCTCCGGCTACAAGGTTTTGGTCGGCTTTCCAGGTGAAGAAGTAGGAGAGGAAAGCCACCGCGAGATAGGGAGTAACAATGAAGAGCAGGAAAGCGCCAATGAGTTTACGCAGGCGCTCATCGTTCTTCAGCCGATCCTGCACACCGCCAAACAACCTGAATTTCCGGCCGGGCTCAGCAGCTGCCGGAGTTTCATCGGTAGCGGCCGCGGCAGGGCGCTGCGGCCGTTTTTTGCGTTCGGGTGCAGGCGGCGGCGTTTCGGCAGGCGTTTCCTGCTGCCGAAGCGTGTTGCGCATAGTATTCCCCTTTTTGGGTTGTTCTTTGTCAGCCATGAGGGCAGTCTTCTGGATACAAACGATCAAAAGTACTTCGGTCAAGTGCTTAACGCGGGGGTATTGCAGAATCTTATAAACGGGGGGGTGTTCAGAACGGGGGTGCGACAATCAGTTAGCATGCCCCCGATTATTTCTTGATCTGATAAATGAGAGACTTTTTGCATAATGTAATGACACAAACTAGTGCACTAAAAGCCAATAAAAAGTTTTACTATCGCGCCAAACAGGTTCGTTTTATAGTATATTGTTTTACTCTATTTGTGATTCAGTTTTTGCAGCAATTGCATGAATATTGAATGTTTGGATAAAAAACAAAATCAGAAAACGCTATTTATTTTCAATTCGTCAGAAAATAGTACAAACAAGATGAAGCAAGAAAATTACATACAATTTCTAGCCGAAGTTAAGCTCAAAATAAAAGAGGCTCAGCTTAAAACTGTTGTGGCTGCCAATAGCCAAATGTTGCTGCTGTATTGGCAAATGGGCAATTATATTTTGGCCAATCAAAACCAACAAGGTTGGGGGGCAAAGGTTATTGAATTATTGGCTGCCGATTTGAAAAAAGAATTTCCTGAGTTAAAAGGTTTTTCGGTTAGAAATTTAAAATATATGAGGGCTTTTGCCAAAGTTTATTCGGGTGAGGTAATTGGTAAAATGATTGAAATAGAAGCAGCTTTCAAACAAGAAACTCCAATTGTGCAACAACTTGTTGCACAGTTGGATGATGCTCAAAAACAGGAAGTTATAATTGTGCAGCAACCTGCTGCACAATTAGGAGAGGTGCAATTTCTTGACTCCGTTCTTTCCCGCATTTCATGGTCTCACCATTTAATATTAATCGACAAAGAACCCCGCTTGGGTAAGCGATTTTGGTATATGCTCAACACAATTGAACATGGCAACAGCAGAAATGTATTAGCCCTGCAAATTGAAAGTGGCTTATTTGAAAGGCAAATAAAGAGTAAAAAGACAAACAATTTTGAAAGAACCTTACCCAAACCGCAAACCGATTTTGCCAATTACCTGCTGAAAGATCCCTATATCTTTGATTTTGTTCAGGCTACTGAAAAAGCCAATGAACGCAATATAGAAGAGCAACTGACCCAGCACATCACTAAGTTTTTATTAGAGCTCGGACAAGGCTTTGCCTTTATCGGCAGGCAAGTTCATTTTGAAATTGGTGGAAGTGATTTTTATACTGATCTGCTTTTCTATCATACCAAATTGCATGCTTATGTAGTAGTAGAACTAAAAGCAAGACCATTTGAACCCGGCGATGCCAGTCAGTTAAATTTTTATGTAAACGTGGTCAACGATAAACTAAAAACAGCTGCAGATAATGATACCATTGGTATATTACTTTGTAAAGGGAAAAACGAGGTTGTAGCTGAATATGTGTTAAAAGGCTACAGCAATGCTATTGGTGTGGCCGACTATCAAATAAGCAAAGCCATACCCGATGAATTGGTCTCGTCTTTGCCTCAAATTGAGGACTTGGAGAACGAATTGAGATTTGATAATTGAATGTAAAGTGGAGGTAGCTTTTCTTCTTTTTGCCAATATAAGCATGAGCAAGAGTCGAGAGATGTTGGCATGAGTCAGATGCTATTCCTTAATAGTATTCTCCTTTTTGGGTTGTTCTTTTTCAGCCATGAGGGCAGTTTTCTGGATACAAACGATCAAAAGTACTTCGGGCAAGTGCTTTATGCAGAGCTATTGCAGAATCTTATAAACGGGGGGGCAGAACGGGGGCTTTAGATGTAACGATGCTTTTGAGGGGGATTGGAGATGTAATTTTTCCTGTATGGTTGAGTATGCGTATTTCGTATATCTATTGAATTGATATTAGTTTTACGCTATGTGCATTGGATGTATTTTATTAATTTATTATATTGATAATTAGCTATTTAATGTCCTGATTTGATGTGATTTATTTTAGTTGTAATTGCGTATATTTGAGAGTTAGCGGTCAGGCTGACATGCAATGGCAAATTCAATAACCTAATGCAACAAATGATAAAAATTATCTTTGTTGAATTATGGAAAAATCACGTAAACGATTAACACTAAAAGAGCGCATTGTTATTGAGACTTTACTCAAAGAAAACAAGACCAAAACTTACATTGCAAATCAACTTCAGAGAAACAGATCTTCTATCTCAAGAGAAATTAATAATTGGATTAAAAAACCTTCCGACAAGTACGATGCTCAACTTGCTCATTGGTGTGCCAAAGAAATCAATAATAACAAAAGATGTCAGGATAAAATCAATACATATCCAAGACTTAAAATATTCGTTTATAAAGGATTACTTAAAGGAACAACACCAGAATTAATTGCAGGGCAAATCAAAATCAAATACCCAAATGATCCCGTAATGACAATATCTTACGAAGCCATTTACCAACATATTTACAGACATAGACAATCCTATTTAGCCCTAAAACTTATCAAGCTTCTACCCTATCATCATCATAAAAGAAAAAACAAAAGAAAGTTCAATAAAAACAAAACCAGAATTAAAGACCAAGTCAGTATTGACAATAGACCAGCACATATTGAACAACGTCTGGAAGTCGGTCATTGGGAAGGAGATTTAATGATTGGTGTAGGACAAAAAAGTGCCATAGCAACTCTCGTAGAAAGAAAAACCAGATATACAATCGTTATGAAAATTCAAAATAGAAAGTCCAAAACTGTAACAAAAGAGTTTGCAAATTCTTTAAACAGTCTATCTAAAGTATTCCGAAAATCAATGACTTATGACAATGGAATTGAAATGGCTAATCACAAATGGCTCGCCAATAAAACTGGAATAAACATCTATTTTGCGCATCCATATTCTTCTTGGGAAAGAGGAACAAACGAAAATACTAATGGACTAATCAGACGCTTCTTTCCTAAAGGAACTGACTTTAACAAAATAACATTAAGGCAGCTTAAAGACGTCCAAAACAACCTTAACGACAGACCTAGAAAGGTTTTAGGCTTTAAAACTCCTAATGAAAAAATGAATGATGAAATCATCAATTATGCTGATGATGTTGGTGGGTTAATTTCGGGGATAACTTTTGCAAAAAGTTATTCTGAAAATAAGGCACTTTTTAATTAATAATCTTAAATTTGAGTATTGTAAAAACTAATGACCTTGTTGCATTAAGGTCTTGAATCCGCCAATTAAAATAAAAACAGCAAATCAAAATACATGCAAAGACAAAAATTGAAAAAGACAAAAGCCTTTATTGTAGGTATTGTGACATTTTTAATTTTCGGCTTCCTTTTCTGGGAGCATTTTCACGGAGGTGTCACTAGTCACCATATTCTACACCAAGAAGACCTTCCTTCAATCTCAAATTGGTGGAGTGGATTACTATTACCTATTCTTACTTGGTTTCTTTTGAGTAGGATTGAAAAGAGACTTGATAAAAAAAATTCTCAGACACAACAGACGAATAACTCTATTAGCAAGGTTTTTTGGTTTTTTTTAACAGGGTTAGTGCTTGGCGTTTTGCTTTCAATTTCTTTTACAAATGAGTATGAACCATTCTTAAACAATGTTCTTTATATTTTAATTGTACTTAGCTTTATTATACCCATATATTACTCAGAATTTATCTTAGGTTTTATTCTTGGCATGACTTACACCTTTGGAGCAATAATTCCAACAGTATTTATACTAATAATAGCAGTTATTGGACTGGTTGCCTACAGATTTATCAGACCAATAATTTTGAGTCTGACAACGAGACTTGGGAATAGTTTTAATAAAAGCCCGAACCGCTAATCGAGTAGCCCGCCCTGCCAGCTTTCGCTGACAGGGAGAGGCTCTCACACCACCGTGCATACGGACCTCGTACACGGCGGTTCATGATGTAAAGGAGATGCCCATGAACGTTTGTTCAGGGCGAACTTTTAAATAA
>JBKDHA010000081.1:0-17830 GCA_046335555.1 Bacteroidota bacterium | reverse complement strand
TGATCCGGGCTATGCCCGAGAAAATACCTCCGCCACGCAATGAAGGGGAATTTGATTATGCAAACTGGTTGCGGCAAAAAGGTATTACCTGCCGGATAATGGCGGGCAGCGATGATTGGCAGCTTCAGTACATAAATAAAGGCAACAGTTTTAAAGCAGCAGCATTACGTTTGCGGCATTGGTTTTCGGGCGCGCTTGCGCGTTCAGGACTAAAAGGCGATCAGCTTTCGGTGGCGCAGGCGCTTTTGCTTGGAAACGATGACCAGATTGACCCGGGACTGCTGCGGGCTTACAGTGCTTCGGGCACGCTGCATGTGCTGTCGGTTTCGGGGATGCACGTTGCTTTACTGTTTGCGGCGCTCAGTGTGCTTCTGGCTCCTCTGCTGCGGCTGCGTGGTGGTGCATTCTGGCTGGCCGGTGTTTTGCTTTGCGCACTCTGGGGCTATGCCATGCTTACAGGCGCTTCGCCATCGGTGCTGCGGGCGGTGACTATGCTCAGCTTTGTGGTTGCCGGTAAACCTTTCCGCAAAAACGGCCATATTTTAAATATGCTGGCGGCTGCGGCTATTGTGCTGCTTGCTGCTGATCCGCAACTGCTTACGGATATTGGTTTTCAGCTCTCGTTTCTGGCGGTGGGAGGCATTGTAGTTCTTCAGCCGGTGTTTCAGCAGCAGTGGCAACCGGCTTCGCGGGTAATGCGCTGGATATGGTCGCTGGTTTCTGTTACACTGGTGGCTCAGCTGGTTACTTTTCCGCTCGGACTTTATTACTTCGGGCAATTTCCGGTGTACTTTCTTTTATCGAATCTGATTGTAATTCCGATCTCTACTTTGGTGATGTATGGCGGAATAGTGTTGCTGATTGTATCGCCGTTTCAGCAAATTTCGGAATGGGTGGCACTGCCGCTTTCGTGGATGCTGGATGTGCTGAACGGCGCGGTGCGGTACACCGAATTTTTGCCCGGCGCTGTACTCCAAACCAGCCGCTGGACATTGCCTCAACTGAGTTTGCTGTATCTGTTTATTGCAACAACATTAGGCTGGCTGCTGATGCGCCGTCCGCGATTGGTAATTTGGTCCGGAGCAGTTTGTACGCTGCTGCTAATTACAGTTGCTGCCGATGATGCCGCACAAAGCAATAAACACGAACTCGTTTTTGCCAGTTTGCCCGGAGCAACAGCCATTGAAATTGTGCATGGAAATACGCATCTGCTGCTTTCCGATTCTGCCCTGCTCCGCTCGCCCGGACTTACCGATTTTCATTTACAGCCCGGCTGGCGACAAAAAGGCCTCGCCCCCGTTCAACCAGTAATTTTGAACGATACCCTGCAATTCAGAAACCCACTGGCAGCAGTATCCGGTAACTGGATTTCCGCCGCAGGAAAAATCATTTACCGCGTTCAAAGAAAATGCAATTGGAGAAAAATAAACATACACTGCGATATACTTCTGCTCACACAAAACTCAACCGTAAAACTCGATAGCATCATCGCGCGAACAAAACCTGAATTAGTAATCGCCGACGGCTCCAACAGCGACAAAAAAATCGCAAAATGGAAAGCCATCTGCGAAAAACAAAACATCCGATTCTACGATGTAAAAAACGAAAAAGCCCTTGTTATTAAAGCGGAAAAACAGAGCGAGAAACAGAGCGAGAGCGAACGGTAAATAAAATCGCTCTCGCTCTGTTTCTCGCTCTCGCTCTCTTTCTCCGCTCTGTTCTCTATCGTGGGTTTTCGAATAAATCTTGCGCTTGTCCGCCGTAATGTTGGCTGCCGCGGGTTTGATCTACGTTGCGTGGTGCTGTATCTCGCTTGGTGAGGCGAATCTGCCAGAGGTCGTCGCTCACTTAGCCGCGGGCATAGGAATGAATAAGCTGGTAGTTGTTGGTAGCAAGATCGAAATTGGCAAATACAAAACGCTTATTGGTTTGCGTTGTATTTCCGGGCTGATTACTGGCCGGCATTGATCCCGGAATATTTACATTGCCGCGGATGGTGTAGTACTGCCAGATTTCATACGGATATGAGCTTGGCTCCTGAGTCATGGCGGTGCGCTGATCGGGAGGACCGTATTGCAAGTAAACCCGGCCGCGGTCAGAATCGTAGCCTTTGAGAATTGGTGTTCCGAATTCGCGGTTTACTTTGTCAACTTCGGCTTTGTATTTCAGCCATGCCCCTTGCGGATTTTGCTCGTTGCGGCTGAGCCAGAAATTGAGAATGTACTGCTGCATCAATTTCACATCGCCGGTTTTGATCTGCGTCTCCGCAAAATCTTTTTCAGACTCGGTGCTGATCGGACGCAGACAGCGAATGTATTCGCGAAGCGTATCGAAACTGGTTACACTGGCGATAAATGATTTGCTTACATCTACGGCTGTTACATCAGTAAGTTTGTGTGTAATGCCCGGATTAAAGCGCTCAAAAGGTGTGCGGCGTACCGTAAGCAGACGGTTAGCGGCGCTGCGCACTTCAATACAAAGCACATAATTTCCGCCGGGAAGATTGGTAATATCAAACGACTGAAGCAGGGGATTTACCGGCTGCGGTGTAAGTTTTGCAAATGCGGTAAAATCGCTCATCTTTTCTCCCGAAACAGCAGATTCTATCGAATACAGCACAAGGAATTTCTGATCGGCAGGAATAGATGCGGGTGTGTTATACAGTTCTGCATAAAACTGAAGCTGATTCATGTTTTCGGGAAAGAAATCAGACACATAAGGCACAAGATCAAAGCCGCTTTTGCTGATCTGATTTTTTACAGTTGTAGGTTGTGAACTCTCTACAAATTCAACATGAGAAAGGCTTACTGAATCAGGATCAATATCCAGAAACAAAGATCGCGCATTCATAATTTTGCGCTGTGCTACCGGGCGATTTTTATCTGCAATAATAAGCTGCACTGTATATGCTCCGGGTGCCAACTGAAACCGCTGAAGGTCGAGAAAGTTGGGGACGTTAAGCGTATCGGTTGTTTCGGGACTGTTGAGCACATATTCCCGCACCGCTTCCACTTTTTTCCCGTCGCCCGAAGTAATGGTGAGGATAACACTTACTGCAGCCTGCAAACGCCCCGATGAATTGGGAACATACGTAACCGAATTGCCGATCACCGAAAGATAGGTTTCGATATAGGTTTTATCGTCGGGTGTACTGAAAGCGCACCAGGTAAGATTTGCCGTTACTTCGCGCGCTGCTGCTGCCGTAAATGCGGCGCAAGCTGCTGCCAAAAGGAGAATACGTTTCATGTGTGGTCAGATCTGTTGCAAAAACTCGGCCGGAATTGGAACGGGGATGTATTCCTGCGGCAAATAAACTGTTACGAAGTTAACACAATTCGTGCTGAAATCTTGCTGTTTGCAAGACGAAAAGCAAGGACTAATTGACAGCCGGATAGCTAAACTCACTAAAAGGTGGTAATAGGCTTGTAAGTGATAATCTAAACCTTCGAGCACTTAGTTCGTTTTTTCCTCCCAAATCTGACAAAGCTCAACAATAGTTCGCACTGCCGCCTGCATATCCTGTACCGACACCCATTCGTGGCGCGAATGAAAAGCATGTTCTCCTGCGAAAATGTTGGGACAAGGCAAGCCCATAAACGAAAGCCGCGAACCATCTGTTCCGCCGCGAATGCTGGAGCGAACCGGTTCAACACCCGCGCGGCGGATGGCTTCAAGTGCATAATCTACCACCTGCGGATGCTGGTCGAGCACAAGTTTCATGTTGCGATATTGCTCTTTAACTGTAAACGTGTAAGAGGAATGCGGAAAACCGGTGAGCACATCTTTCACAATGTTTTCGAGCATTACAGCCTTTTCTGTTAAGCCTTCGGTGGTGAAATCGCGGATGATGAGCTGAATGCTGGCGTTATCAATTGTGCCGCCAATGGAAACCGGATGCACAAAGCCTTCTTTGGCTTCGGTAGTTTCGGGCGAACAGGTGTTTTGCGGGAGGCGCTCTACAATGCGCGATGCAATTTTAATGGCACTTTCCATTTTGTTCTTCGCAAAACCGGGATGCGTGCTCACGCCCTGAATGACAATCGTTGCTCCGTCGGCCGAAAAGGTTTCGTCTTCAAGATGGCCGAGGGTTTCGCCGTCCATGGTATAACCGAAATCGGCACCGAGCCTTTGCATGTTTACTTTGTCAACACCGCGGCCAATTTCTTCGTCGGGCGTAAACAGAATGCGAATTTTACCGTGCTTGATTTCGGGATGCTGCATGAGGTAATTTGCGGCATCCATAATTTCAGCTACACCAGCTTTGTTGTCGGCACCGAGCAATGTAGTTCCGTCGGCTGTTATAATATCGTTGCCAATTTGCTGCAGCAATGCCGGATGATCGGCAGTGCGGATAATTTGCGACGGATCAGCCGGAAGTACAATATCATTGCCCTGATAATTGCTGTGTACAACAGGCTTCACATTTTCGCCGGTGCAGTCGGGCGAAGTGTCCATGTGCGAGCAAAAGCAAAGCACCGGAACATTCTTGTCTGTTGTGGCCGGAATGGTGGCATAAACATAGCCGTGTTCATCAAGCTCGGCATCGGAAATTCCAATGGCTTTGAGCTCTTCAACAAGCACACGGCCAAGATTCTTCTGCTTTTCGGTTGAAGGACAAGTGGGTGAAGCCGGGTCAGATTGTGTGTCGATTTTTACGTAACGCAGGAAGCGTTCGGTAACTGTATGGTTGATGTTTTGCAGCGACATAATTTCAGCAGTAGATTATTGGCTGAAATTACATTGTTTTTTGAAATTGCACCTCAAAGACAAAATGCAGTGAATTGCACCCGATTAGTATTAATTAGTAATCGTTAGCATTCCTTGTTACAGGATTCTTGCGTTCGGGGAATATCCGAAATACTTTGGCCTCAGCGTTAGGTAATACCGTGTTTACTCCCACTAAAATACGTAAACCCATGATCTTAGAATTCAACTACTAGAAACAGAGACCGGTGATGCTGCCCAAGAGTGTGTGTCAAAAATTTTAGGCACGTCATCGGTTTTCTTCCGTACTGCAATTTAGCGAACAGCGCGCTTCTGTGTGAGAAGCGCGCTGTATTTTTTTATATTTTTAATATCTGTGACGCGATGCTTTTTTGCAGGTTCGCGATGCATCGCATACCTGCAAAAAATGTCACAACAGAAATTTACCTTAATGGGTTATCACCAACCGCTGCGCGGCTGAAGCTTTTCCAGCTTCTGCTATCTGCACAATATAAACTCCGGCCGGAAACTCCGACACATCTATACTTCCTGCCCCGGCCACAACTTCCTGCTCCAGCATTGTGCGTCCGCTGCAATCTGAAACGCGAAGCATGGCTGTTCCACCGTTCCAGTTGTAAAAGGCTGCATCCTGCGCCGGATTCGGATACATTTTAAACTCAGCAGTCTGCACTTCATTTACCGATTGCGGCGCACATATTGCCTGTGTAAGCTTCTGCCAAATCGTATCATTCAGCAAAAACGGAACATCGTTGGTCGAAAACGGTGTGTTGCCCATGCGAATCAGCACAATGTTCTGACTGGGAACTACATCTATAAACTGTCCGTTTTTGCCCAGTGCCGAATACATATCGGCAGGTGCACCGGGGTTAAATGAGCCGGGAAACAAAAACTGTAAACCCGGAGCCATAAAGCCTGATTTGCCATTGAGCCAGGTCAGATAGCCATACGATGGATTGAGCGGCTGTGTAGTATTCATCATCTGATTAAAATAAGCTGTATCGGTAAGCACCGGTGTTGTATTCCACACACCGCGGTTCAGCAGCAGCAACCCGAAACGCGCCATACTGCGGGCATTACTGATGTATAAATTGTTGTAACCGGAAGGCACAAAAAAACCGTTCATTCCTATCGGGACTTCCACCTTCTGCGTTACATACTGATTGAGTGTTTGCCCGGTTGCATTCTCAATAACATCATCAAGCAACGTATATGGCCCGTTGTGATAAGCCCAGCGTGTTCCTGCATCAGCTAAATACTGCAGGCAGGTATCGAGCGTACAGTAATGATCAGGCACACCGTCATCAAGTCCGGAGGTCATGGTTAACTGATTCCGGATAGTAATTTTTTCTTCCTGCGCTGGTGTGCAAGCAGTCCAGCCCGTTCCCAGATAATCGGATGTTGTATCTGAAATGTTGAGGTGGCCTTCCTGCTGCGCTATGCCAACCGTAAATGCTGTAAGTGTTTTTCCTGCCGATGCCCAGTACCAAAGACTGTCGGCTGTAAATGTGCCGTAATATTCTTCAATCACAATTTTACCGTCTTTCAGCACAATAAAGGCTTTGGAATTACGGTCGCCAACATATTGGATGAGAGAATCTACTTTATCCTGACACCAGCCTAACGATGCCGGGGAAATCGTATCCCAGGTATTGCCGGTTGTTGGCGGGAAATAAAGCGACTGGGCTTGAGATCCAATAAAAAGAAGGCTGAAAAATACAGGTAAGAGTTTTTTCATGATTGTAAAGTATGTGCTGCTTTTAAACGAAGCGAACTAAAGAAGGTTTAAAACTACAATCTCTTACTTCACATAAAACATTGATATACATAAAATTGTATTTAAGCATTGCCTTTTGCAGATGAAATCAAACCGAATGATCATCCTGCAGGATTCTGTCAGAAATAAGCAACAATACAGCACTGTATTTCTGCGTTCCGCTATCTTTATGCCCGATGAAACGCCTTCTGCTGTTTTACACTTCAATATTGCTTGTCCTCGTTTCGTGCACTGATGAACCTGTAAAAGGTAAGGTGAACGGAACAGATAGTCTAACTGATACACTTACAGACACATCAGGCAATGGTCTGGATGTTCTTTCGGATACAAGCAAAGATGCCCGCAAACAAAACGATTGCAGCATTCTTCGCCGCCGCGTGGTTGATGATCCAACCGGAAAGCGATTGCTGTACGATTTGAGATTAATGACAGCCTGCGGACTCGACAGTTTTGATTTTATATATGTAGTCCCGAACCTCGGACTTGACTACATAACACACGAGCAAATGTCGGGCAACGACTCGCTCACCTATGGCGATGTGCTCAAACACATCAATGAATTTAAAACCACCGGCACCTACACACAACTTAAAAATCAGGTAATGACGCTCGACAGCCTGAAAAGTGTGCAGTTCAGGCCCCGCGAAATAGAACGCATGAAACCCGTAATGGGCCGCCTCGGATTTACAGAACCCGAATGGCTGGCATTCTCAAAATTTGCAACCACTTATCCCGTTCCCAAAGACCGGCCAATGAGCTGGGGCGAAATGCTGGAAGCGTTTGACGGATACCTGGCCAAAGACTCAAAGTAATGCGCATTATCAACCTCACCTACACTGCTGCCTGCACGGCTGTTCTTCTGCTGCTGGCAGGATGTCCGGGCCAACCGGTGCAAAAAACATCGGAAAACACACGGCTTTCCGAATTGCATGCAGCCGTTCTGCAAATCCACAGTGCCGGACTGCTTGCCGGCTGGACGGATGCCCGAATTGATTCGCTCGAAAAAGTAAGTCTCGGCGCCGATTCGCTCAATGCGCTTCAGGATTTGCTCGTACGAGCTGGCGAAATGCTGGATATACGTCTCGGCGGTGATACCGATATGACGGCTGCGGAACTTTATACACCCGAGTTTGAAAAAATCACCAAACGCTGGCCTGATCTGAAAGCCGACAGCATAAGCGGAACTTTTTTGCCGAGCGATCCTGAAAGCAACGATACAGGTATGGCATTAGTACGCTTCAGAGCCGATAACCGCACTTACGAACGTCGTCATTACTGGATGAGCGACGATGTTACAGATTATCTCTTTTACCGCACATTCAACAAACTGCTTGCTGATCGCGGCGAGAACACACGTTTGTTCATGGTGCAATACCTCTGCCGCAACTGCAAAAACATTTTCGACGACCGCGAAATTCAGCCTGATATTAAACACATCGGATTGCTTCGCTTAACCGAAGAGCAAGGCAAAGCCATTCATCTTGTTGAAGAATTATTGATGGATGATGTAAATGAGTTTACTGTTTACACAACAGCAAAAACAGAACAGGTGCTTGCGCAATTTGAAAAAGCAGGCTTGCTTGCAGCTGCCGACAGTGCCTGGTGGCGAGAAGCAAAGTCCGCAGTGCGTCAAACAACTATTTACTCAACCGAAAACATTCTGGATGAGTTCAGCCGTTTTTTCGCCATTGTCGATTTCCGCACGCTCAACGATCTTGACCCTTATGGCGAAATGCTTGCCCGCATAGCCGAAGCATCGGGCGGAATTTTCGATGCAAGCACCATTGCCGATGAACGCGTGAGTTCGGCAACACACGTAGTTCGGTTCAGCATCGGCAGCAAGCTTTACGAAAAAGCCTACGCACAAAACGATTCAATCTGGTCGCCCGAAATAATTACCGATTTCAATGCTGCGCTTGATGAACAAAAGAAAGGTGCTGCACTCTACACCGTGTTTGCAAAAGGTAAAACACTGCAGTTTGCCATGATCCGCGATAATGCTGTTGAACAGGCCAAAGCCTCCGGTTTCTTTCCGATGTTGGTGCGCGGCGTTCCGGCAGAACTTGTTCAGGAATACAATGCTGCAAAAGAAAAATAAACAAGCGTGAAACTCACCGTTGTTATCGTTAACTACAATGTGCAGCACTTTCTCGAACAGTGCCTGCACAGCGTGCGCAAAGCGATGCAGGGCATAAACGGTGAAGTGTATGTAGTTGACAACAATTCGGTTGATGGCTCGGTGCAATTAGTGCAGGAAAAATTTCCGGAAGTACATCTTATTGCCAATCAGGAAAACACCGGATTCTCGAAAGCCAACAACCAGGCCATGCGCGTGGCAAAAGGCGAATACATTCTGCTGCTCAACCCCGATACAGTTGTAGAAGAAACCACCTTCAGTAAAGTAATCGCGTTTATGGATGCGCACCCTGATGCCGGTGGTTTGGGTGTGCAGATGATTGACGGAAAAGGACATTTTCTACCCGAGTCGAAACGCGGACTGCCTACACCGACTGTAGCATTTTACAAGATCTTCGGCTTTTCGGCTTTGTTTCCGCGTTCGCGGCGTTTCGGGCGTTATCACCTCGGCTTTCTCGACAAAAATGCAACGCACGAAGTTGATATTCTCTCCGGCGCATTTATGCTGATGCGCAAAACTGCATTGGATAAAGTAGGCCTGCTCGACGAAGATTTTTTCATGTACGGCGAAGACATTGATCTCTCGTACCGCATACAATTAGGCGGCTTCAAAAACTATTACTTCCACGATACACGCATCATTCATTACAAAGGCGAAAGCACGAAGAAAAGCAGCGTAAACTATGTGTTTGTGTTTTACCGCGCCATGATCATTTTTGCGCGCAAACACTTTTCGCAGAAAAACGCACAGCTGTTTTCGTTTCTCATCAACTTAGCCGTTTATCTGCGCGCCGGAGCAGCATTAGTCATGCGGGCATTGCGGGCGCTGGCACTGCCGCTGTTTGATGCTGCATTTCTGCTCGGCGGGTTGTACTTTATCAAAAACTATTACGAAGCAAACATCAAGCAGGCCGACAGCGGCAACTACTATTCGCCCGAGCTGGTGAATATGCTGTTTCCGGCTTATGTGCTGATCTGGCTCACCGCAGTCTATTTCAGCGGAGGTTACGACAAGCCGGTGCGGCTGCTGAAAATTGTGCGTGGCATTGTAGCCGGAACAGCCGCCATTCTTATCGGTTATGCCCTGCTGCCCGAAAGTCTTCGCTTTTCGCGTGCGCTTATCTTGCTGGGCGCCGCCTGGGCACTGGGCGAACTGCTCATCAGTCGGCTGGGCTTTCATGCCTTACGCATCAAATCGCTGCGTATCGACAGCGGACATCCGCAACGCATTGCAGTTGTAGGCAGCCCCGACGAATGCCGGCGCGTAAAAGCCCTGCTCAATCAAACCGGTGTAACCAGCAGTTTCATTGGCTTTGTGAGTACCAGCAACGAAGAAATTAACGATCCGGCATTCATCGGCCGCTTCGGGCAGCTGAACGAGGTGGTGACGATTTACAGCATCGACGAAGTGATTTTTTGTGCAAAGGATTTAGCAGCACAAGACATTATCGACCGGATGGCATTGCTCAACACCCCGCGCACAGTCGATTACAAGATTGCACCGCCCGAAAGCTTTTCGATTATTGGCAGCAATTCCATAGACACCGCCGGCGATTTGTATGTGATCGACATCAACTCGGTGAGCAAGCCGGTGAACCGCCGCAACAAACGCGTTTTTGATTTCGGAACGGCATTGCTGCTGCTTCCGCTCTCGCCGCTGCTGATGTGGCTGATGCGCCGCCCGGCAGGCTTCATTCCGAATGTGCTGCGCGTGCTTTTGGGTACACGCACTTGGGTTGGCTACACACCCGGTGCCGATGTGCATCTGCATCTTCCAAAACTTCGCACAGGCGTTTTGCACACCAATGATCTTTTACCCCAAACACAGCGCAGCGAAGTAGTAAGCACACGACTGAATATGTTGTATGCGAAAGATTACAAGATTGGGAATGATTTTACGATTTTGCGCAGAGCGTTTCGGGAGTTGGGACGATGAAAATTTACTAATACATCTCAATAATTAGTTACTCTAATTAATATGTTTTAAGGAAAAATAAAAATAAACTCATAATTTTATAATCATAATCAGGTAATATTCATACAAATTGCTTTCAATGCTCAATTATGCCTGCTGAAAGAAATCATATTAATGTGTTTGTTGCGTCAACAGTATATAATTTTGAATATATACTTCGCCAAGTATATGAATTATTGGACTCCTATGGTTATGATGTTTATATGTCTCATATGGGTACTCTACTTTTGGATAGTTCTAAATCAAATAAAGATAATTGTATCGATGCTGTTAACAGTTGCGATGTCTTTATAGGTTTCATAAGACCTAATTATGGATCAGGAGTATTAGAAAAAGGGAGTAAATCAATTACTCATTTTGAATTTGAAACTGCTTATAAAAGAGACATTCCTCGCTTTATTCTTGCCGATTATAGAGTAGTTTTTACCAGAGAACTCTTTAAAGACTCTTACCTGATTGAAGACTCGAAAGAAAAACGAATCGACTTTGAAAATATTTCTTTTGAGAACTGTAAAATCATGGATACTCGATGCATAAAAATGTATAATGAAGCTATACAGGATAAAGTAAAACCGGCATCTAAGCGTAAAGGTAATTGGGTTCAAGAATATATCAGTTATGATGATATAAAATTGCATCTTGAAAGCCAGTTCAAATATCCTGAAAGAATTCAAAAACTAATCAAACAATAAATATTTCAAATATGAGCTCGATTTCTTTTATTAAAGAACTCATTAGCCAACAAGAGCCAAATACTCTTGAGTTTGTAACTAATTGGGATAATCAATTCATATTAAAGACTATCTGTGCATTTCTCAATACTAATGGCGGTTGGATTATTTCAGGATATAATAAACTCGGACTGACAAATATTCCCAATATTACACCTCATGAAATAGACACATTAAAAAAAGATGCTCTAGATAACATATTTCCTCAACCGCTCATATATGTTCACTCAGAAATTATTGAAGGAAAAACTATAGTATTATTAAATGTATTAAAAGGATCAAGACCCCCTTACTCATATATGAAAAAGTATTTCATTAGGAAAGAAGATGACACTATAGAAGCAACCCCTGACGATGTTAGTTTAATTCTTAGATCCCCAAATCAATATACCTCAAATTGGGAAAAACTAACAACTATAGATGCTTCATATACAGACTTAAATGAGAGAGAAATACTTAAAACCATAGAAGCAGCAAACACACTTGGTAAGATAAAATCTCTTCCACAAGATCCGGTTGAATTTCTAAGTTATTTTCAACTGACAGACTACTCTACTGTAAAGAATGGAGCCATATTACTTTATGGAATTAGACCTGCTTCGTTTTTTTCTAATTGTAGAATACGAATTATTAATATGCCAGACGGTGCTACAAGTAATAACTTTAGTGATACTAAAATAATCGAAGAGAATCTATTTATCTCATTCGAAAACATAATTGATTACTTCCGAAAAAACATTCCGATTGTTAGTGATTTTTTGCCCAATGTTGCCAAAAGAATAGATCGAGAACAGTACCCCTTCGAAGCTCTTGATGAAGCGATCGTAAATGCAATTGTTCATCGAGATTATGGTGATATGTCTGGTGACATTACAATCAACATTCACAAAAATAAAATTGAGATAATTAACTCAGGTGAAATTCCCTCTGACATTATTAAAAGAAAAAATAAGATAGCGTCACATCATTCTGTGCTTAGAAATCCTACAATTGCTCATATGTTTTTTTTAAGAGGAAATATGGAAAAATTGGGCAGAGGTCTTTCTCTTATTAAGAAGCAATTTGATGATATAGGATTAAAGTCTCCTGAATGGACATCTCAAAGTGGATATACCAAACTAACATTATTTGGAATAAAAAAAGATATAAAATTGAATCAACGTATGATTCGTTTTCTTGTTGAAATGATGCCAGAGAATTATTATTCAAGTGAAGATTATTCAGATTTTTTCATGGGCGATATTAAGGAACGAACAGCAAGAATGGATATTCAAAAACTTATTGAAGGTGGATGGATAAAAAAAACTGGGGATGGTCCTCAAACTAGATATAAAAGAACAGATAAAAATATGCCGGATACTGCCGGATAAAAAACAACTACAATACTTTATAACTGAAATACAGGGACTTACAAAATTTTCACCTGTGTACACATTGCCGGATTTTGCCGGGTAAAGCAAAAATTCCCTCCAGCAATCTTGCCGGAGGGAATTTTCTTTGAGTATTTCATACTGTTGTTAAGCTTTCCGCTTAATCGTACAACCAACTGAAACAGTTGTTGATTTTTCTACAGCCTTACCTTTCTGAATGGCAAACATAGCTGTGTTCAGATAATTTTCTTTTGCAGCCTTAGCATCTTTCGGGCTATCGTCGATTGCGCCGTGGTAAGCCAATTTGCTGTCTTTGTCGAACAGGAAGCACTCAGGTGTGCGGGTTGCGCCAAATGCGTCAGCAACTTCTGAGTTTACATCAATTACATAAGCACAGTTGTAGCCTTGCTTTTTGGCATAAGCCGCCATTGCTGTTTGCGAATCTTCATCGGCACGTTTGCCTTCGTTTGAGTTAACGATTACAACACCAAACTTGAGACGTTTTGCAACGCGGATAGCATCCATAATGCGGCTTTCATTGGAAATCACATACGGACAAGTGTTGCACGAAAAAATAACCAATGTGCCGAGTTCGCCTTTTTGGCCGGCAAGTGTTACATCTTTATCGCTCACAACATCTTTCATAGCTTTCTCAGCCGATGGCATTGCCGTTCCGATGGCAATAGGTGTAATATCAGCTGCCGGACGAAAAGCCATCAGCATTGTAACGGCTGCAATAGAAAGAAGACTGATTGTTTTTTTCATTTTGTAGTAATGTTGAATGATGAGTGTTGAATGATGAATGTTAGTGAAATAATATTGTTTTGATTTGCCTTCGGCAAATCTGCATGCATTTACGATTTTACTTAAATTGTAGTTTCCTGATAAATCAAATTTACGCCAATTAAAGCGTTAACGGCGATAATTAAGGTTAAAATTCGCATCCGGCACTATTCGCGTAATTCAACATTCAACTTTTCTGAGCGGCGCAAAGAATCTCTTAGCATTTCCTAATAAAGATTCAGTTTTTGAGCAATTCAACATTCATCATTCAACATTCATCATTTCTTTGTAGAGCATTTTCTTTTCCGGAGCCTCGTAATTGCGCCAGATGTAATACACTTCTCCGTTTCGGATGCGGATGTGTTTAACAAATTGCTTTTCGATCCGGAAGCTTCCGGTAATTTGTCCGGTGCTGAGATTAATTTTCTTTAGCGTGTAGTATCCGTTTTTCTCAAATCGGGCATACACTTCGCCGGTAACTTCATCGCGAATCAGCGCACGATCCCACTCTTTCCAATTTTTAGGGTGATGATAATTGATCGGAACTGAATCGATAAATGCAAGATGTTTGGTGTAGCGATACAGCTGATCCATGTAATGATCGAAAATGAAAATGGTGTCGCGGATATAAAACAGCGGTGCATAAAGCGGTGTGTACTGCGGCGATTGCGTGAAACCG
Organism: Bacteroidota bacterium; assembly: GCA_046335555.1. GTDB lineage: Bacteria > Bacteroidota > Bacteroidia > Palsa-965 > Palsa-965. The sequence continues at coordinate 3,657 of JBKDHA010000081.1, read as the reverse complement.
GTCATGGTTGCCGCAATAATGCGTTTATCGACACCGAGGTATAATTCCATTTTGCGGGCATACAGCCTGTCTTTGGGTTGCAGGAAATCAAACTCCCAGTTGTACTGACTCAGCAGCGGCCAGTCGGCAACATTGCGGATGCTGTATGCAGTTGTATCAGCCGGATTGTAGAGGTAATAGGTGAACAGCGGATAATCGCGCGTGTAGTTGCTGAATAAAATCCGGCTGCCAATGGTGTCGATGCAGGGAAACATACGCGCCGCAAAATCGCGGTAAGGCAGAGCCATGAGCAGGAGTTTGTTGCCCGGCAAAATTTTGATGCGGAAGGCAGAGTCTTTGCACAGCACATTGTTGTAGCCGAGGTAATCGCGGTAAAGTTCTCGGGCTTCAACCGGAATATCGGCTGCGCTTAAAATGGTTTGGCCTTCGGTGAGCAGGATTTTTGCGGTTTTCAGCGTTTTCTCGAACGTAAGTAGCAGGAAGCGGTTACTGTCGAGAAACAAATAATCTTCAATAAAATAGCGGTAGCTGCCTGCAACGGTATCGGGACCTGAATTAACCTGAAAAGTGTTGAGTGTAACAATTTCGGCCTGCAGGATAACATCCAGTTTGAGTGTATCGCCGTTGCAGGATTTGAGCAGTTCGGCAGTAATTGTACGGCGCTGCGGAATATGGCCGGTGAAATTGTATTCAACTACAATGCCCGGCCGGTTTACGGTAAACAAAATATAACGGCCGTTTTTGGCAGCCAGCGTTGAAGCCTGTGGTTCGCGCACACGAATCATGGCTCCGGGCAGCGGTGTTTTATCGCGCGAGGAAAAAACCTGTCCCTGTATATACAGTTTGCGTTCCTGTGCGGCAAGCAGCAGCGGAAACAGGCCAAGCAGCAGAAAAAGAATCGGGGTGAGTTTGGACTTCATAAACAGACGCTTTGCAGTAATACGCAGCGCGGTGTCAAATTTCACAAAATATGCCGGTTTGGTTTACAGGCGGATGGAAATTAAACACATCTGGCAGCAAAACGAACACACAGCCGTGCGGGTGATTTTTGTATTTTCGTGCCGGTATTCGCAAATACCGCATTCAACTGAAAACTTTCATCCAACCGGATCATCTTATGAACTACGACGTTATCGTGATTGGCAGCGGCCCCGGCGGCTATGTTACAGCCATCCGCGCCTCACAGTTGGGCATGAAAACTGCCGTAATTGAAAAAGCAGAACTTGGCGGCGTATGCCTCAACTGGGGCTGCATTCCTACCAAAGCCCTGCTCAAAAGCGCTCAGGTGTTTGAATACCTGCAGCATGCCGGAGATTACGGTATTAAAATCGACGGCAAAGCTGCTGCCGATTTCGGCGCCGTTGTAAAACGCAGCCGCGATGTGGCCGCAGGTATGAGCAAAGGCGTGCAGTTTCTGATGAAGAAAAATAAAATTGATGTGATTGCCGGCACCGGAAAAGTAAAACCCGGCCGCAAAGTAGATGTTACCGCTGCCGACGGCTCAGTAACAACTATCGAAGCCAAGCACATCATTATTGCCACCGGAGGCCGCACACGCGAACTCCCGAACCTGAAACAGGACGGCAAAAAAATTATCGGCTACCGCGAAGCCATGGTGCTGCCCGAGCAACCCAAAACAATGATTGTAGTTGGCTCTGGCGCTATCGGTGTTGAGTTTGCATACTTCTACGCCACAATGGGCACCAAAGTAACCATTGTTGAATTTATGCCCAATGTAGTGCCTGTTGAAGACGAAGATGTTTCAAAACAACTGGAACGCTCGTTCAAGAAAATAGGTATCGAAATTATGACCGAAGCCAGCGTAGAAGCTGTTGACACTGCCGGTGCAGGTTGCAAAGCCACCGTAAAACTCAAAGACGGCAGCACCAAAGTGCTTGAAGCTGATGTTGTGCTTTCGGCTGTAGGTGTAGTTGCAAACATCGAAGGCATTGGACTTGAAGATGTGGGCATTGCAACCGACAAAGGCAAAATTCTGGTTAACAAATACTACGAAACCAATATCCCCGGCTACTATGCCATTGGCGATTGCGTACCGGGGCAAGCACTTGCACACGTAGCCAGTGCCGAAGGTATTATCTGCGTAGAGAAAATTGCCGGTCTGCATGTTGATGCGCTCGACTACAACAACATTCCGGGCTGCACCTATTGCTCACCCGAAATTGCATCAGTAGGTTATACCGAGAAGAAAGCACGCGAAGCCGGTTACGAAATCAAAGTGGGCAAGTTCCCCTTCTCGGCCAGCGGAAAGGCGAAAGCTGCCGGTGCTGCCGATGGTTTTGTGAAAGTAATTTTTGATGCGAAATACGGCGAGTTCCTCGGCGCACACATGATCGGTGCAAACGTAACCGAAATGATTGCCGAAGTTGTAGCCGCCCGCAAACTCGAAACCACCGGTCACGATATCGTGAAAACCGTTCACCCCCACCCCACCATGAGTGAGGCCATTATGGAAGCTGCTGCTGCTGCTTACGGGGAAGTAATTCACTTGTAGAAATTAATGTGATTTGGGGAGGCTGTATCAAGAAATTGATACAGCCTCATTTTATTTACAGCGCCTGAGTTTCAGTTTATATTTATTTACTTGATTTCACTTTGAAGAATTCTTAAATTTGAAGATGAATATGGTTCAGCAAAACAGCACGCAGCCAATTTTAGGTACTATTTGGAATTACTCTTCAACCGAAAGCTTTTCTCAGAAGCTGAATAAACGTTTCCGCCAATTATTGTCTCAAATTGAATCTGATTTAAATTCAACAACCAGTTTAGAAAACAAAATTTCCAGCCGCGCTGAAACAATCTTTAATTTACGTGCAGAGGTAATTGATTGGTATGATGAACATCTTACCAATGAAGACCTTTTGAAGTTATCACAAGATTTTCTTGAAAAGCATGAAGTATATCCAAACGTAGAAACGCTGGGAATACTTCTCGAAAAAGCCCTCAAACAAAATTCCGTTTTACTGGATATTATTATCGAGAATATCGATATCGGAAAATCAATAGCCGAAATAAAAAGTACCGACAAAAAACTTAATTATCAGAAAATAACACAAGACATTGCACTTACTATAAATCAATCACTTGCACAGGTAATTCTTGATGGTATTTCCGGAACGATAGCAATTGAGTATGTAACTTTGGCTTATCAATTAATCCATGATAATAATTTAAAGATAACCAAAGCCAAAATTACTCAGTTAGAACGGCAAACACTTAGCGCAATAAAAAAGCAACAGAAGTTTATTGATTTGATTATTAAAGCAATGGGAGCTGATGAAGAAATCCAGGTTGCAAATGATATGCTTAATTTAAGTTTATCAGGGCTAAACTCGGCCTTTGCAGAGGAAGAGGAAGATTTTGAAGATTATAAGTTGATCTTTAAAAATCCAAAATATAAGGCATGAAAGAAGGAATGATAGCCCTTGTAGCCTTACCTCAGGCCGACGGGCAAATAAAAAAACGTCCTGTACTTCTCTTAAAAGCATTGCCGCGCTATAATGATTTTCTGGTTTGTGGAATCAGCTCACAATTAAAGCAAGAAGTAAAAGGTATTGATCTTGTTATTGACAATAATCACCCTGATTTTAAGCAAAGTGGTTTAAAGACAACTTCGCTTATGCGCCTTCTGTATATTGC
>JBKDHA010000080.1:0-32080 GCA_046335555.1 Bacteroidota bacterium | reverse complement strand
GAGAAAGGTGGTTTTTTTTGCACAACTAAAAACACACACTTTCTCTTTTTTTATGCCATTGTATGAACAAAAATTATCCCCAGAGCACTGTTAATTAAATTGGCTTCGATTAACTGTGGAAAAACTACCGGAGTATTGTTTGAAGAACGACGAAATTATTGAACTAGAAAAGAAAGACTCAGCCTATATCGTAGAACTATTGAAGAGCAATTATCTACTAAAAAGAATGAACTAAATGTTCATCAAACAACTATTCCACTTGTTATAAGTGCACCACAAGAAAACGAAGATACAAAGCGAACTACTATTGAAATAACTCAGAAAATTACTCAAAATCGAGACATAATTAAAAGTCAACAAGATGAAATACTGTTATTACAGAGTAAAAGGAATACGTTTTCTTTTGAATTAAATGAACTCAAATCAGTTAAGGCAAGTATTCTCAATTTAGAAAATTATATTGAATCTTCAATTTCACAAAGCATAACAATATTAGAAAAATATAATCTTAGACGAGATTCCATTTTTAAATATCATATAGATACTGCTAGTGTCGATAACCTTATTACTGAAAAGGGAAATAATCTATTAGAATTGGAACCTTATTTTATTCCAAACACACCATTAAATCCGAATTCTATAATTACTAACTTGGAGTCTGAAATAAAAGAATTACAGGATAAACTTGATGGAGATAGTAAAGAATATCAACAATATCTCAATAGTGTTCAAGAATGGGAAAAACGAAAAGATGAAATTATTGGATCAATTGACAAAGAAGGTTCTCTTAAATATTATCAAAATATAAAGGAATATTTGGATGTAAGTATTGAATCCGAAATTCTGAAGTGCACTGAGGAACGTAATATTCTACTAAGGAAAATCCTTGACTTAAAAAAGACAATTGCTAATGTTTATAAGGAATTGTATAAGCCCGTATCTGATTTCATCTCTTTTAATAAAAACCAATTAAGCGATTATAATGTGAATATTGATGTTGCATTAGGGCTAAATGAATTTGAAAGTAAATTTTTTCGATATATCGCTAATAATACGGCTGGAAGTTTTTATGGTAGTTCTGAAAGTAGAGTAATGCTTCAGAAAATAACTGAAATAATTGATTTTGATAATTTAGAATCTGTTATTGAATGGGTTAAATCCATAGTCAATCACTTGCATTTTGATAAGAGAGAAGGGCAGAATAATACAACTAAAAAAGTATTAAGAAATCAACTAAAGGGTGAATCAACTGATAAAGAATTTTATGATTTTCTCTTTTTTATGGACTATTATGAACCTAATTACCAGCTTAAACTTGGCGAAAAAACATTAAGTGAATTATCGCCAGGCGAAAGAGGAGCTTTATTGCTAATTTTTTATTTGTTGTTAGATAAACAAGACATCCCTATTATTATTGATCAGCCTGAAGAAAATTTAGATAATCAAAGCGTATATAAAATATTGGTTCATTTTATTAAAAAAGCTAAAGAAAGGAGGCAGATAATTATTGTGACACATAATCCTAATATAGCTGTTGTTTGCGATGCAGAACAGGTAATTCGAATGGATATTGCGAAAGATGGGAAAAATAAGGTTAGCATGATTACAGGTGGTATTGAAAACCCTGAAATTAATCGAGCTATTGTTAATATTTTAGAAGGAACAAGACCTGCGTTTAATAATAGAACATTCAAATATCAGGTAAGTAACACCTAGCGTATTGTAAGTATAACTATGAACTACGAAAAAGCCCTCACTCTTTACCGCAACGACAAAACCCTGCAACTACTCCGGGCAGAGCATTTTCCGTTGTTGGTTAGCTTTTTCCATCTGGTATTTAAGCAGCAAGATAAAAACGTTTATCCGCAACCGCAGTTAGCCAGTTTGCTTGGCGATTTTATACATAGATTACAGCAGCAGGGTATAGCAGACTACGACAAATCGCCCGACGAGTACTTACTGAAATGGGCACAGCAGGGCTATTTGCGACGCTATTACGAAAGTGCCGATGAACCGGTTATTGAGCTTTCGCCGGCTACTGAAAATGCGCTGAAATGGCTGGAGGATTTGAACAAACAGCAGTTTGTGGGAACGCACAGCCGGTTGGTACAGTTTTTCAACCTATTGAAGCAAATTGTAAATCAAACGGCCGGCCCCGAAGAGCGGCTGGCTCAATTGGAAAAGGAACGCAAAAAAATTGAAGCAGAGATGCAGCAAATACGCAAAGGAAATTTTGTGCGTGTGGCAACTACTGAACTCAAAGAAAACTATCTGCTGGCCGAAGAAACGGCAAAACGCTTGCTGGCCGATTTCAGACAGGTGGAAGAAAACTTTCGTGAATTAGATACGCAAACACGGCAAACCATTATTAAAAGCGATATGGGTAAAGCCGATTTGCTCGATCAGGTATTTGCGCAGCAAGATCATTTGTGGAACACCGATCAGGGCAAGAGTTTCCGAAGTTTCTGGGAATTTCTGATGAGCGAAAACATGCAGCAGGAATTAGAAACGCTGTTAGACAAGCTCAATGCCATTCCCGAAATACAAGATGTGAAGCACGAGCAAGTGGTGGACCGCATCAAATCAAACCTTGTGGAGGCGGGCGATAAAGTAAACCGAAGTAACGATGGGCTGATTGAGCAACTTCGTAAGTTTGTAGAGCAAAAAAATCTGGCCGAAAGCAAACACGTAATGCGCAGCATAGAGGCTATTGAAAGCCTGCTGCTCGAATACCGGAATGAGCTTGACAGTGCCGAAATGCTCATGGAAATTGGCGGGTTGTTTAAACCTGCTTTGGTTATGGAACGTCCGATTTTTTCGCCACCCGTTAAAACCACGTTTGGCAAACTGAGCATACAATCCGGAACGGCACAGGCCAATACCGATGCCTTGTTTGATCAGGTTTATGTTGATGTGGAAGTGCTCCGCAATAATATTCAGAAACTGCTTCAACACAAATCTCAGGTATCGCTCGAAGAAGTTTTGCAACACTATATACCTGAAAAAGGTGTGGCAGAAATACTTGGGTATATGCAAATTGCTACCGCTAGCAATAAACATTATGTTAGCAGTGATAAAACTGCAACACTTAAAATAAATGATGCCACACAAACGAATACAATTTTGCTGGAGGCTCCGCAAATTATTTATAACCGGTAAAAGAAACACATGGCCAGAGAATATTCGTTAAGTCTTATTGCGCTGCTCAAAGGCATTGTTTACAGCGAGCAAAAAGCAGAATGGGGAAACCTGCTGCAGTATGAAGCCGACATCAAAAAATATGTTTCGGCACTGGGACTTGAGCTTTACGCCGATGTAAGCGAAGGATATGCTTACCTGCGGCAACACGAAGCTGCAGAAGATGAGCCTATACTTCCGCGCCTTACCGAAAAGCGGCAACTCAATTTTCATACATCGCTGTTGCTGCTTGTGCTGCGAAAATATTTGCTTGAGCACGATGCACAGGGTGGTGCGGTGCGCTCCATCATCAGCCGCGAAGAAATCATCAGCCGGGTGAAACTATTTTTGCCGATAAGTTCCGATGAAGTAAAAGTGCACGATAAAATAGGCAGCACTGTAAACAAAGTAATTGAATTGGGTTTTCTGCGGCGATTGGAAGTTACAGGCTTCAATTACGAAATACACCGAATACTGAAAGGCTTTGTGAATGCCGAAGTAGTTGACGATATGCTGAAAAGGTTACAGCAGTTTGCCGCCGAAAAGAAAAATATAGATACAAATGAATAAGTTCTTGATTGTATGAATGATTTATTTCAGGAAGAAGCAGTTCATACCGGTTTCAGACTTCACTATCTTGAAGTACTGAATTGGGGGACTTTTGATAAAGTGTGCTGGCAGATACAGCCCAACGGATTTAATGCTCTGCTTACGGGTGATATTGGTTCGGGAAAGTCAACCCTGGCCGATGCGCTAACCTGTTTGCTGGTGCCGCACCATAAAATTACATTCAACAAAGCAGCCGGTGCCGAAAGCAAAGAACGAAGCATTTTGAGCTATGTAAAAGGCGAATACAAAAAGGAAAAAGAAGAAATTACCAAAGCCGCCAAACGTATTTATCTCCGCCCCGATGATAATACCTATTCGGTGATTATTGGTAATTTCAGAAACGAAGGCTACAATGAACATGTATGTCTGGCACAGGTTTTCTGGATCGGGAATGATGCTAAAGTAGAAAAGATGCTGCTCATCAGCCCAATTCCGCTGCGGGTGTCCGAACATTTCAGCAATTTTGAAGCGATAACTGAACTGAGGAAACGGCTTAGGAAAATAGAAGGATTACAGTTTTTTGGCGATAATTTTTCGCAGTACAGCGATGCATTCAGGCGGCAGTTGGGTATGAACAGTGATAAAGCAATTGAATTGTTTTATCAAACAGTATCCATGAAAGCGGTAAGCAGTCTTACCAATTTTGTGCGCGAACAAATGCTGGAGCGAACAGATGTAAAAGAAAAAATAGCCGAACTCATCAATCGTTTTGACGACCTCAGCAAAGCACATGCTGCCGTTGTATATGCGCGTGAACAGCACGAAATACTTAAACCATTAACCCTTGGCGTTACCGAATATGAAGAAGTGAGCCGCGCCATTGAAGAAACCGATGCTATGATGGAGGTTGCGCCTGCGTGGTTTGCTCAGCATAAAAAACAATTGCTCGACGCAGTAATTAAAGAAACAAAAGAAGACCAACAAAATGCAGAAGAGGAACAGAAAGCACTGGAAAAAGAGAAAGATGAATTGGATCGCAAAAAACTCGGCATCCTGCAAGATATAGATAATAATGGCGGCAAACGGTTAACCCAAATTGCCGATGATATAAAGCAGCAGGAAGAGCACAAGCTCACAAAACAGAAAGATTGTGACGATTACGATAAACTGGCAGCAGCCTGTAAATTAGAAAGTGCCACAACTGCCGATGTTTTTAAGCGAAATACAGAAAAAGCAAAGAAGCGGCAGGATGAAGGAAGCCAAAAAGAAAGTTTGTACCGAGAGCAACGCGATACTATTGTGAGCAACTTGCGCAAGCACAAAACAGAACTTGAAGAGGAAGAAAATGAATTAAACTCGCTCAAAGAACGCAAAACACAAATACCCGGTTGGTTAGTCGGATTCCGCACACAATTGTGTAATGACCTGCGTATTGATGAAGAAGACCTTCCTTTTGCTGGTGAACTTTTGAAAGTACATGAAGATGAGGCCAATTGGGAAGGTGCAATAGAAAAATTGTTGCGCGATACCGGTATCAGTTTGCTCGTTCCCTCGGCTCATTACCGAAGCGTAAGCCGCTACATAAACGATAATCCGCTTAAAGGTGCTGATGGCCGAGGCATTAAACTCACTTACTTAGAAGCTGGAACTTCTACTACATCAAAGCATATTAAAGAAATTGAGGATCGAAGTATTTTTTATAAGCTGAGCATTAAGCCCGAAACTGCTTTTTACGATTGGTTGGAACAGTATTTACAGCGGAGCTTTGGCGATTATTTGTGTGTAGATGATGTGAACGATTTGCAACATATTCCTTTTGGTATTACCCAACAAGGATTAATAAAAAGTGGCCGCATCAAACATACCAAAGACGACCGTAAAAATTTAAAAGACAGACGTAATTATGTGTTGGGTTGGAGCAATACCGAGAAAATATTAGCTCTTGAAGAAGTAGTGAGACATTTAATGAACACACTAAAAGACTTGAATGCGCAAAAGGAGGAGATAGAAAACAACCAAAAGACACTTGATGAACAGAAACACATACTGGCTTTGCTTTTGAATATGACAGATTACAGCCGCATCAACTGGCGAATTCATGCAGAGAAAATAAATGATCTTGAAAAAGAGCAAAAGGAGTTGATTCAGAATAATGATATATTGACTTTATTGCGCCGGAATAAAGAGGAGGTGGAAGAGGAAATCAAGAATATTGAAAGTAAGAAATATGAGGTTTCAAAAAGCATTGGCGGATTTGAAATTACTATAAAAAGTTATGAAAATCAATTGAATAATTCGATAGATAAGATTCGGAAAATTGATGTTGAACTGAGCGAAAAATGGTTTCCCGTTCTTGCCGGTAAACTTGAAAGCTATACGCCCAAGCTAAAAAATATTGATGCCAAAGAAGAAGAGTTCAGAAGACAGATTCAGGGCACAAACGGCGAAATAAGCCGACTGAAAACCCGGCAAACCAATTTGCGTTCGGAGATTGAAAACAATATGCGTAATATTAAAAATCACTCTAAAGCCGAGTATGATGAGCTGCCGGCCAACATAGATGCCAGAGGTGAGTATGTGCAACGCTATCAAAAACTCGTTTCAGAAGACCTGCAAAGGCATGAGGAGCGTTTTAAAATTGAGCTGAATAAAAATACCATCAACAGCATTGCAGTATTCGACAGCCAATTGGAGAAGCATGAAAAGGAGATCAAAGAAAAAATAAAAACCATTAACCGACATTTGAACGAAATTGTTTACAATGCTGCTCAGGATACATACATCACTATTCTGATGGATCAGACACCTAATGTCGATGTACGCTTGTTCAGAGAAGAGCTGAAAAAATGCTATACACATTCATTCAGCAGCAGCAGTGAACTTTATGCCGAAGAAAAATACGAACAGGTAAAAAAGATACTCGACCGTTTTGCGGGTGCAGAACCAGCTCAAAAAGAATGGACCAGCACGGTTACAGATGTCCGGCAATGGTTTGAATTTAATGCCAGCGAACGCTACCGGGCCGACGACGCTGAAAAAGAATTTTATGAAGGATCGGGTGGGAAAAGCGGTGGTCAAAAAGAAAAATTAGCTTATACTATACTTGCCAGTGCCTTGGCCTACCAGTTCGGTTTACAGTTTGGCGAAAGCAAAAGCCGGAGTTTCCGTTTTGTAGTTATTGACGAAGCTTTTGGCCGTGGCAGCGACGAAAGTACACGCTATGGTCTAGAGCTTTTCCGTAAGCTTGATCTTCAGCTTCTCATAGTTACACCGCTTCAGAAGATACAGGTTATTGAAAATCATGTAAACTCGTTTCACTTTGTAAGCAATCGCGAAGGCAATAATTCGCAGATCAGTAATTTTACCAAGCAGCAATATGAAGCCGAAAAATTACTTCGTACTAACCGCTTCAAGGATAAAGATGCATCATCATGATTAGCCCGGAAGACATCAAACAGAATGCACTACGTTGGTGGCCTTTACTGCTTCAAAGTCAGATAAACGGAGAAACATTTTTCCCGCGCAGTATTGACCGTATTGGCAAAGTTCGTTCAGGCGACGTTCGACAGCAATTTGATAAAGTGCAGCATGAAATTGAACAACTGTTTCGCAACTCCAAAAACGAAACCGGGATCGGTTATCTTGTCGAGAAATCAGACTACAATTTCAGGCGTACAGGAAGCCATGAACTTCCGGAGCGTATTCTAATCGAAACGCTAAATGATTACTTGCACATTACCGGTAAAAAAAGAGAGTGGTCTTGTTTTACAAAGAACCTCGATTTAATTTGTCTTGAAATCCCAAATTTGAAAGAGTGGGCTTTATCAAATTGCAAATGGCTTGTTAGTAGTGATACTGAGTGGCTCAGTATGCTTCTGGTTTGCAAGTATTTTCTCGTAAACCCGCGTCCAGAAATGTATGTGCGACAATTGCCAATAACCATTCACACAAAATTTATTGAAGAGAATACAACCTTATTGCAATCATTGCTTGATTTCCTTATTGCCGATCATATCCGCAACAGCAGTACAAAACGTATTGCTGAACGTTATTACTTAAAATACGATGAGCCGCTTATTCGCATCCGGCTACTTGACGAATCGTTGTCAGTCATTCACGATAATCTGGATTTCAGTATTCCACTTTCTTCCTTTAAACGGCTTGCTATTAATTGCAAACGTGTTCTGATTGCGGAGAATAAAATGAATTTTCTCACGCTGCCTAATATGCCGTCAACTATTGCCCTATGGAGTGGCGGCGGCTTTAGTTTAGGCAATATGAAAAATATCACTTGGCTAAACGAAAAAGAAATCTGCTACTGGGGAGACATTGACACACACGGCTTTTTGATTCTCAGTCAACTGCGTAGTTATTTTTCTCATGTTACTTCTTTTCTAATGAATAAAGAGGTGTTGATGGCATATAAAGATGACTGGCAGACCGGAGCTAATACACCACAAGAGAATCCTGAACATCTGACAGCCGCAGAAGCAGAATTATTTCGTTATGTAAAAGAAAATAATCTCAGATTGGAACAGGAAAAAATAAGGCATCATGATGTAATTGATGTGTTAAAATTGCTTGTATAGTAAATCCCCAATGGAGCAAGGCAAACTTCTTTACAGGTAAGTTTATTTTACAATCCTTCCAACCGCTTCATTTCCTCATCAAAATCGCTAACATAATTCACATCCTGCTCCACTCTGAATTTTTCAAATGCCTCCTCTGCCAGTTTTACTGCCACTTCGTGACTCACCTTTCCGGCGTCTTTCAAAATTTCGTATTCATTAAATTGCAAAAAAGCATCTAGTTTATTTATCCAATCCTGCATTTTCATTGGTATCTGCCGGGCGGCCTGATTTTCGGCATAATCGAGATACATGGATACAATGCGCTCCAGTTCTTTTATCTCTTTTTCAATAAGGTAGTTTTTGGCAATAGCTATATCACTTCTCAGAATTTTACCATCCGGCGCATTTTTCCAGGTTTGTAAACCCATGTTAGGCTTGTCGGCGCTGACTCGTTCTGCAATAAGTTGTGCAGCAGTTTTGCCTGAGATTGCAAAGTGTAGTTTGTTTTGAACAGTTTTAAAAAACTTTCGTGTTACCTCAGCTTCTTTCTGATAGTCGATACTACACTGCTCATAAATATCCGTAAGCTTCAAATAAAACCGCCGCTCACTGGCTCTAATTTCACGTATCCGGTCAAGCAGTTCATCGAAATAATCTTTACCAAAGCGCTTGCCTTGCTTCAACCGCTCATCATCAAGCACAAAACCTTTAATGATAAATTCGCGCAGCGTTTGAGTGGCCCAAATACGAAACTGTGTGGCCTGATGACTGTTTATCCGATACCCCACAGCAATAATTGCATCGAGGTTGTAGAATTCTACATTCCGTTTTACTCGACGTTGGCCTTCCTGTTGAACTGTTTCCAAAATGGAAATAGTTGCTTTCTTGTCAAGTTCGCCTGTGTCATATATATTACTTAAATGTTTGTTTATGGCCGGAACTTCCACCCCAAACAACTCGGCCATTTTCTTCTGGCTCAGCCAAAATGTTTCATCAGTATAAAAAACATCAACTTTCACATGTCCGCCAGGACTGCTGTAAAAAATAATATCGTGCTGTGGTGCTGTATTTTCCATTGTATCAATTAATCAGAAATACAATATTACAACCTGCATCCTCCCAAAACCAAACAAATCCTCAACGAATCTCCCAACACAAAAAAAACTGACTGAGAAGCTGTCCAAATTTCATCCTTCGGATTTGTTAAGGCCCATTTTTTATCATCCTGCGTTGTATTTTTCGTCGATACTCTCCAAGTATCGCCTTCAAAATACGCCTTGTCTGATAAAAAATGGCCTCATAACAAATCTCAAAAACAAAATCCGGACAGCTTCTAAGAAAACAGATAAAAACAAAAAGAGAAACAACGCTCTCGCTTTGTTTCTCTTTTTGTTCCGTAGCCCGTAGGGGAATCGAACCCCTGTTACCAGAATGAAAATCTGATGTCCTAACCCCTAGACGAACGGGCCATTTGTTCATTTGGGAGTGCAAATGTAAAACCGATTTCTAAATCTCCAAAATCTTTCTTCGGAAATTTTGCAATGGACTGAAAGAAAGGGGATTAAATAAAGGCGCATGTAAGTTTTAGGCCAATTAGCAAATCTTGCGCATCTCTTAAAACTCAAGAGATTGAGGCGGACGCAGGAGCGAAAACCGGAGTTTACTTATGTAAATGAGGATTTTCGCGACAAGTCCAACGAAGAGATGTTGAGTTTTTAGAGATGCGCTCAGTAGCCAACATAATCCGAATCGGCCTGGAACCGGAAGCCGAGGCGTTTGCCGGTTTTCAGGCTCATCATGGAGCTGTCTTCCTGCACCTGAGCAAGCGAAATCACCTTTACCTCTTCAAACGGCGGGGTAAAGAGGTCGAAATCGAGGCAATAGACAATGGTGCTTTCCACAATTTTGCGGAGCGCATCGGTGCTGATGACTTCGTTTGCAAAATCGTTGTAGAGGAAGCCCAGCTGGCGTTTGCCTTCTACAAAATAGTGCTTTTCGTTGTTGACAAAGAGCCGGGCAATGAGGTAGCCAAGGTCGTTGAGACGCTGATACTTGAACGAATCGGCGAGGAAGTTGTACATGTTAATCACCCCGCAATAGCTGCGGCCGTGATTTTCTTTTACATAGCTCGTTTTCCAGATCTGGTGACTGGTATCAAACTCAAACACATTGGTGTGCATGTGAAACAGCAGCACATCACCAGCCACGCGCAATTCAATTTCATAAGCATTGCGCTCGTGATACTCAATGACTAAGCGTTTGTCGATAGCTTCGGCCTGGGGTTTGAGTTCTGCGGCTACCGTTTTTACCACCGTTTTGAGTTGGTTAAACAAATCAATAGTGGTGTAAAACACATCCTGCTTGAGCGATGATTTTTCGCGCAGGAGCTGAAGAATGAGGTCGTTGTTTGCCATAAATTTAATGTTGAATGATGAGTGATGAGTGCAAAATGAATCGTTCATCATTAAGCCTCTTCACGCATCAAAATACTATCGAACAGAGAGTGATGAGTGCCAAATATCATTCAACATTCAGCATTCAACACTCAACATTTTTTAATAGGCTCTTGCAAATACCACGCGCTGATTTGAAGGTTTTCCGGTGAGCACGCACTGGCCGGCTTCCTGCGGATTATTCAGCGGAATGCAGCGGATGGTGGCTTTGGTTTTTTCTTTGATCTGCTGCTCGGTTTCGGCGGTGCCGTCCCAGTGGGCATATACAAAGCCGCCTTTTTCAAGCGCTGCGTTAAACTCATCCCAGGTGTTTACCGTGTGGCTGGTGTTGGTGCGGCGTTCGATGGCGCGGTTGAACAGGTTTTGCTGGATTTCGCCGAGCAGCTTTTCGATATGGTCAACCAAGCCGTCTTGCGAAATGCTGCCTTTTTCGAGCGTGTCGCGGCGGGCGAGTTCTACCATATTATTGTCGAGATCTTTTGGACCGATACCGATGCGCAGGGGAACGCCGCGGAGTTCGTACTCGGCAAATTTCCAGCCCGGACGGTGTGTATCGCGGTTATCAAATTTCACGCGGATGCCGCGGGCTTTGAACTCGGCTTCAATTTCGGCCACGCGGGCTTCGATGCGGGCACGCTCTTCGTCGGTGCGGTAAATGGGCACAATAACCACCTGTGTAGGCGCCAGTTTGGGCGGCAACACAAGGCCGTTGTCGTCGCTGTGACTCATTACTAAAGCGCCCATAAGTCGGGTAGAAACGCCCCAGCTTGTAGCCCAAACGTGTTCGAGCTTGCCTTCTTTGTTGGCAAACTGCACTTCAAACGCTTTTGCAAAATTCTGACCGAGAAAGTGTGAAGTACCCGCCTGCAGGGCTTTCCCGTCTTGCATGAGTGCCTCGATGCAATAGGTTTCTTCGGCACCGGCAAAGCGTTCGCTCGGAGTTTTTATGCCCTGAATAACAGGAACTGCGAGCCAGTTTTCGGCAAAATCGGCATAAACGCCCAGCATGCGTTCTGTTTCTTCAATAGCTTCGGCCTTGGTGGCGTGGGCGGTGTGACCTTCCTGCCACAAAAACTCGGTAGTACGCAGAAACAGGCGGGTTCGCATTTCCCAGCGCACAACGTTTGCCCACTGGTTAATGAGCAGCGGAAGATCGCGGTAGCTCTGAATCCAGCCGCGGTAGGTGTTCCAGATAATAGCTTCGGAAGTAGGACGCACAATTAATTCCTCATCCAGCTTGGAATCGGGATCAACCATGAGTTTACCAGGATTGTTCGGATCGTTTTTGAGGCGGTAATGAGTAACTACAGCGCATTCTTTGGCAAAGCCTTCGGCATGACCTTCCTCTTTTTCGAGAAAACTTTTCGGTACAAAAAGCGGGAAATAGGCGTTAACGTGTCCGGTTTCTTTAAACATGCGATCAAGCACATCGCGCATATTTTCCCAGATCGCGTAGCCGTAAGGTTTAATAACCATGCAACCGCGCACGTCCGAATGTTCCGCCAGATCGGCTTTTGTAACGATGTCCTGATACCACTGAGAATAATCTTTTTCGCGAGTGGTTAAGTCTTTGGCCATATTTTGTGGATTGTAGATTGAAAGGGCAAAGATAAAGTAATGTTGAATGTTGAATTATGAATGTTGAATGAAATGTTGTTTGGGGGCTCAGCTGGACTGAAATGCTTCGCTTCGCTCAGCTGGACTGTTGTGAAGCATTAAAGTAACACAACTTATTAAAAAAGGCTGCAGATCATATAATTTTAGAAAACAAAGTACCTGAGCAACGCGAAGGACTTTACGAGGAATTTCCGTGAAGCGGAAAAACTGGTTTTAACATTCATCACTCAACATTCATCATTCTGCAAATGTCTTTGATCCACAAAACCAAACTTATCAGCGTATCACTGTGAATCAAAAAAATAACCCGATTAATAATAAACAGAGCAGATAACATAGTTTTAGCATGAAAAATACCCTGAGCGGAGCGAAGGGGGGACAAAACAATTTCTGCGCAGCAGAACAATTTATTTTAAGCATTCATCACTCAACATTCATCATTCAACATTATAGAAATGCTTTCCATCTCCGATTACATCATCATCGCAGCCTACTTAGTGCTTTCGCTGGGCATCGGGTTGTATTACCGGAACCGCGCGGGTAAGAGTTTGGGCGAGTTTTTTCTGGGCGGGCGCTCGTTGCCGTGGCATATTGCGGGTATTTCGATGGTGGCTACTACGTTTGCGGCCGATACGCCGCTAGCGGTGAATGAGCTGGTGTATCAGAAAGGTATTGCGGGCAACTGGCTCTGGTGGTGTGCGCTGTTTGGGGGGATGCTTACGACCTTCTTTTTTGCCCGCCTCTGGCGGCGCTCGGGGGTAATGACCGAAGTAGAACTGACCGAGTTGCGCTACGGCGGACGGGCGGCGGCGGTGCTGCGCGGGTTCAGGGCGGTTTACCTCGGGGTGTTTATGAATGTTCTTATTCTGGGCTGGGTAAACTTAGCCATGATTTCGATTTTGCAGGAGTTTTTTGGCCTCAGTGCTCAGGAAGCGCTGCTCTGGACAGGTGCCGTAATGCTGCTCACCGCCCTGTATTCGTCTATTTCGGGACTGATGGGCGTGGCGGTTACTGATATGGTGCAGTTTGTAATTGCCATAGGCGGCTGCATTGTGCTGGCTGTGCTGGTGCTTAATTCCGATGAAATCGGCGGTATTGAGGGCATGAAAGAAAAGCTGGCGGTTTCGCATCCGGGCAGCCTGTCGTTTTTCCCGAAATTAGGCAGCAGCGGCTCTGTGGCGGGCGAGTTTACACTGGGATTGGGGGCTTTTCTGGCTTTTGTGGGCGTGCAGTGGTGGGCAAGCTGGTATCCGGGCGCAGAGCCGGGGGGCGGGGGATATGTAGCCCAGCGTATGATGAGTGCCAAAAACGAAAAACACGCCATCTGGGCTACGTTGTTTTTTCAGGTAGCACACTACTGTCTGCGTCCCTGGCCGTGGATTTTGGTTGGACTCTGCTCACTCATTCTTTACCCTGATTTAACCGAGGCAACAGCCCGTTTCGGATATGTAAAAGCCATGAGAGATTTTTTGCCGGCAGGCTTAAAAGGCATGATGCTCGTGGCTTTTCTGGCCGCTTACATGAGCACCATTTCTACACAACTCAACTGGGGATCCAGCTATCTGGTGAATGATTTGTATAGACGTTTTGTGCAGCGTCCCGAAACGTTTGTATCGGAGCCGGTAGCCGAAAAGCATTATGTAATGATTTCGCGCATTCTCACCATCCTCACCATGCTGCTTTCGCTGGGTGTAACGCCGCTCATTACTTCAATTTCCGGTGTGTGGAGTTTCATCATGGAATGCGGTGCTGGCTTGGGTTTGGTGCTTATTTTGCGCTGGTACTGGTGGCGGATAAATGCGTGGAGCGAAATAGCCGCAACCCTTACGCCGTTTCTGGTAATGGGTGTGCTGGCGCTGTGCAGTTTCTTTATGCCCGAAGCATCAGCAGCAGGGGCATGGTGGGCAGTTTTTCCGGGCAGTTTTTTCATTACCGTTGGTACCACTACCGTTGTCTGGATCGCAATCACCTTCATGACCAAGCCCGAAAGGCCCGAAATTCTCAGCAATTTTTACGAACGGGTTCGCCCCGCAGGCGGCTGGGAACCGGTAAGAAAACAACTCAACCTCGCACCCGAAAAAAACAGCCTCGCCGGTTTGGCCGTGTGCTGGATTACTGCCGTTGTTTTTACCTACAGCCTCCTGTTTGCAACCGGTTCGCTCATTCTGCACGAATGGAAAGATTTAGGCATTTACGCAACATCAGCATTAGTCGCCTTCGTGGTTTTCAGGTATGCGGTAACAAAAACTAAGGTGTTTGAAGACTAGTTAGCAGAGCGGGAAACAGAGCGAGAAAGAGAGTGAGAGCGGTAATAAAAACTCTTTTTTCGCTCTCGCTCTGTTTCTCGCTCTGTTAAACGCTGATTTTTTTGTTTATTTGCATCTGAATTCATTACACCCGACTAAATCAAAACCCATCAATGATTTTCAACGGTTTTTTTGTCCGCATTTCAGCCTTGTTTTTTAGCGCGGTATTACTAGCTGCTGCGGGATGTTCGGACACACCTGATACTGATACTGCCGGAGGAAACGACAAGGATTCGCTGAATCTTCCGCCGAAAAATCTGCAGCTCAAAGGCCAGAATTTTATGGTGCCTTCGCCGGTGCAGATTGCTGGAATGATTAAAAGCAGCGGAGCGCTCTACAACAAAGAGATGCTGAACCCTGCCGCTAATCTCTCGCGCTACTCAGACGATATGAAACGCGCACTCAACCTCGGTGTTTACGGTGCCGATCTGGGTTACGTGTCGATGTATGAAAACACTACCGATGCCCTGTCATACTACAAAACAGTAATGACGCTTGGCGAACAGATGCGCATTAACGCCAGCTTTGACAAGCAGTTGCTGGAGCGTTTCAGTGCCAATATCGGCAAGAAAGATTCGGTAATGAAAATTGTAGGCGAGTCGTACCGCCGCAGCGATGAGTTTCTGAAAGAAGGCGACCGCGAACACGTTGCAGCACTCATTCTTGCCGGTGGCTGGATTGAAAGTATGCACTTTGCACTCAGTGTTTATAAAATCAAACCGGAGCCGGATATGGCTGTGCGGATTGGTGAACAGAAAAACACCTGTGCCGGTATTCTCAAACTCCTAGTTGAACAAGACAAACCCGAATTTGAGCAACTCATTAAACTCTATCAGGATCTGAACAATGTGTACAGCCAGATTGAGATGAAATACACCTTTGCCGAGCCGGTAACCGATAATGCCAACAAAATTACCACTATCAACGGCAAAACCGAAGTAAACATTACCACCGAACAGCTTACCGCACTCACCGAGAAAACCGCGGCACTGCGCAATTACATCATCAACTAACCCTGAACACCGTATGAAAAAGATAGTTCTCTTCATCGTTCTTGCCATAGCCGGAATGCTTGCGGGCACACAGCAGGCGCAGGCGCAGTGCGATTCTACTACCAAAATGATTACCCGGCACATCGTGCCTCCGTTTGTTTCCGACGGACAAACCTACCGCGCATTAGTACTGTCGAATCAAACTGCCGAGTTTCAGGCTACATTCTTTGCCGGTTCTACTTACCGCATTGCAGCCGGAACCGGAACCACAGAAGGCAATCTTATCTTCAGTGTTTACGATCAGGATCACAACCTGCTGTTCACCAACAGTCAGCACAGCAATGCGCCGTATTGGGATTTCCGGGTAAACACTACAGTAAACGTAATTATTGAAGCCACACTCAATCCGGCCTCCGGAAAAGAGTCGGGATGTGCAATACTGCTCATCGGTTTCAAACAATAAAAAAGCTGATTCGATTGAGCAGCCGGTTTCAGCAATGAAACCGGCTGTTTTGTTATTAATCAGATTTCACGAAAATACTGCATTGCTGTTTAGAAACAGTTTAAAATTCGTTTTTGAGATTTGTTATGAGCTCATTTTTTATCAGACGAGGCGGGTTTTGCAGCTCATATCAGAGATTATCTGAGCAAAAAAGCCAACGAAGTATGATGGAAAATGAGCCATAACAAAACCGAAGGATGAAATTTAAACTGTTTCTAAGCGGTTTTGTTTATTTTTAACCCTCCAAAAGCCCAAACAAGCAAATGAGTGAACGAATTCTTAGGGCACTGATGCAACTTTTTGCCATCATTGCTAAGGTTGACGGCGTTACAACCGACAGCCGGGCAGTGGTGGAATCGTTTCTGCGGCAGCAACTCAGTCTCGATCTGGTTGAGCAATACCTCACCATATTCGATGAATATCTCGAACAACACCATCAGGTAACCAAGCGCAAAGACGGCTCGGCAAAACGTACTTCACTCAACTCTGTGAAAGTGCTGCGTATCTGCACGCAAATCAACGAAGAACTTACGCAGAAGCAGAAAGTTGTTGTGCTTATCCGCCTGCTCGAATTTATTCATTCGAGCTACGAAATTTCTGAACAGGAACTTGAATTTGTAAAAACAGTTTCCGAAACCTTCAACATCGAAGAAGGTGAGTTCGACCGGATGCGGGCTTTTGTGGAAGAAGACATTGCCGATATGCCCGATATTGGCGAACTGCTTGTAGTTGACAATAGCGATCAGCGATACAAAGAAGCACACCATATTTTTTCTGATTCTATTGGCAATGGCCGCCTCTGTGTGCTTCATGTGCCAAGCGTGGGCATGTATGTGTGCCGCTACTTTGGCGGTGGCGAACTGAACCTGAATGGACAGGCCATGTTTCTCAACAAGGTCTATATTCTTACACCCGGTTCATCGCTGCGCAGTTCCAAAGTACAGCCCATCTATTACAGCGATATTATCAGCGCATTTCTGAGCAGCAAAACAAAAACACGCATCACGTTCAGTGCTCAGAATATCTCCTATCAGTTTAAAGGCGGCAAGCTCGGTTTACACGATGTAAACATACACGAAGAATCCGGACGCTTAATCGGTATTATGGGCGGTTCAGGTGCAGGTAAATCAACCCTGCTCAATGTTCTGAACGGTAACGATACACCTACAGCCGGAGCTGTGGTCATTAACGGACTCGATCTGCACCGTCAGAAAATGCAGCTTGAAGGTGTGGTTGGTCATATCTCGCAAGATGATTTGTTGATTGAAGAACTTACCGTTTTTCAAAATCTTTTTTATAATGCAAAACTTTGTTTCGGCAATCTTGGTGATGCCGAAATTTCAAAGCTGGTGGATGAACTGCTTGCCGACCTCGGTCTCTACGAAGCCCGCGATCTGAAAGTAGGAAGTCCGCTCGATAAAAAAATCTCCGGCGGACAGCGCAAACGACTCAACATAGCACTTGAGCTGATTCGTGAGCCATCGGTTTTGTTTGTTGATGAACCTACGTCCGGGCTTTCCTCCCGCGATTCGGAAAACATCATGGACTTGCTCAAGGAACTTGCGCTCAAGGGCAAGCTGGTGTTTGTGGTAATTCACCAACCATCATCAGACATTTTCAAAATGTTCGACCGCCTGCTTATTCTCGATAACGGCGGCTTCCCGATTTATTACGGCAATCCGGTTGATGCTGTTGTTTACTTCAAGAAAGTAGTGAACCACGCCAACAGCGATGAAAGCGAATGCCCGGCCTGCGGTAATGTGAATCCCGAACAAATTTTCAGCATTATCGAAAGCAAAGTAGTTGACGAATACGGAAACCTGACGCGCAACCGCAAAGTATCGCCACCCGAATGGAACAACTACTACCGTACAAATATCGAAACCCGAATAGAAGCACCTGCTCCATCGAGCGATAATCCGGAAAGCACATTTAATATTCCCAACCGTCTGCGTCAGATGGTGGTGTTCATTACCCGCGACGTGCGCTCTAAGCTCACCAACCGGCAGTACATGATTATTAATTTGCTGGAAGCACCGGTGCTGGCTTTCATTCTCGCCTTCCTTGTTCGTTTTTACAATACCGATGTTTCCAACAAAATTGGTTACATCTTCCGCGAGAACGAAAACATTCCTGCATATCTGTTTATGTCGGTTGTGGTTGCGCTGTTTATCGGCCTTACTGTTTCTGCCGAAGAAATTATCCGCGACCGTAAAATTCTGAAGCGCGAATCATTTCTGAACCTCAGCCGGTCCAGTTATCTCTGGTCAAAAATTCTGATCATGTTTGTGCTCTCCGCAATACAAACACTCACGTTTGTACTTGTGGGTAATTTGCTGCTGGGTGTTAAAGGCATGTTTACTGATTATTGGTTGGTGCTGTTTACCACATCCTGTTTCGCCAATTTGCTCGGACTCAATATTTCATCGGCATTTAACTCGGCCGTTACTATTTACATCTTGATTCCGTTTCTCATTATTCCGCAGCTTTTGCTGAGCGGCGTAATTGTGAAATTCGATAAGCTCAATCCCTCCATTACCTCGCAGGAAACTGTTCCGGTTGCCGGTGAAATGATGGCATCGCGCTGGGCATTTGAAGCACTGGCAGTAAATCAGTTCCGCAATAATCAATGGCAGCGGCAGTTTAATTACAGCGATGAACTCACCAGCATTGCCGATTACAAAAACAACTACTGGCTGCCACAGCTTCGCGGTAAAATAGACAAGTGCGAAACAGCCGCAACCGGCAACAACAAAGGTCCCGATTTTGCTACCGATGTTCAGGTCGTGAAAAACGAAATTGCTACCGATCTTGTCCGTATACGTGAACTCAGCAAGCGCGGCAAAATTTCAAAACTCACCATACAGCTTTCAACCGAACTCGACCGGTTGAGCCAAAATGTAAGCAAGGTAAATCCGGCAACGTTCAGTAAAGTGCAGGCCGATGATATGCGAAATTACCTGAACATGGTAAACTCGGTGTACAAAACCATTTACCAGAAAGCCGTTGACCAGCACGATAAACAGGTAAACAAACTAGAGAAAGAACTAACATCAGTAGGTGTTATGAAACTCAAAAACGATTACCTCAATGAAAGCCTGAGTGATCTTGTGCGTAATTCAAACGAGTTTAATAAACTGATTGAGAAAGACGGAAAACTCATTCAGCGCTCTGATCCGATTTTCAGTGAAGCCTGGCAAACCAATCTCGGAAATGCACATTTCTTTGCACCGCGCAAAAAACTCTTCGGTTCGTATATCGATACATTCTGGTATAACCTCATTGTTCTTTGGGGAATGACTGCCTTAATGATTATCACGCTCTATTTCGATTTGCTCCGTAAGCTTATTGAAGGACTCGGAAATTTGTCGGAGCGCTTTTTGCGCAGAAACGATAACGACTGATTACTCTATCAGCAACATTACTGGAAATTCATTTGGATTTAATTTCAGGAATTTCTGAGGTTGATTTTATTCTATTGTTGCTGAGTCGGCATTAAACCAGTCTTTATTATTATTTAATCAGGCCTCTTTTTACAACTATAGAGTCATCTGCACTTATTTTTTTGTTTAGATGTTGCTGTTTGATGTCAATACTAAACTGTTGAACTTCTATTAACAACAGTTTTTTGTATTCGGATCAGGGCACAAAACCGTTTTCAGTGTTTTAGGAGATGAAACTTTAGAGGAACCTGCACGTACAAGTCCATCGGAAACGACCCTCAAAGCAAAAAAACAAAATGATAAATTGTGTGAAAGCGCTGTACGTGTACCCCTGTTTTCTAAATAAATACAATGCACGCATAGTATTTTTCTTGCTTTCTGTACTTGTTTTCGTTCTTCCTGTTTCGGCACAAACGATACTTAATGCTTATGCAAAAGTTACCGGAATTACATCGGGTAATACAATAATTACAGTTTCTAATGTGAATGAAACCAATCACACTTTCAACGTTGGGGAACAAGTAATCGTCATGCAAATGCAGGATGATGTGATAGGTTCCAATACCAGTAATACTAGTTCATTTGGTAATCTTTCATCTATTGCCAATGCGGGAAATTATGAAGTACGAACAATTACTGCTAAAACACCGGCAACGGGTACACCAACTTCAATAACGCTTAACGGCGCACTTACATATACCTACAATACAGGCGCCAATGCTTCAATTCAGGTTATTACATTCAGAAATCTGGGAGTCAATTACACCACAGTTGGTAATATAACCGGACTGGCATGGGATGGAAATATTGGAGGTGTTATTGCATTGCAGGTGAGCAACGATTTAACGCTGAACCACAGTATTTCTGCTAATGGTATTGGATTTCGTGGCTGAGCACGATCAAATGACAATGGTGGTCCGGTTTGTGCCAGCGGTAATCAGAATGTTTTTATTTCGGCTTCTGCCAACTACGCCGCTAAAGGTGAAGGCATTTATAAAAGTACCAATACCGGTTACAACTTTGCCAGAGCAAGGCTGCTTAATGGCGGCGGCGGTGGTGCCGATCACAACGGCGGCGGCGGTGGCGGTGGAAACTTCACGCAGGGCGGACAGGGCGGCAACGGCTTTAACAACTGTACGGCTTTTCCTTCGGGCGGGCTTGGGGGCTTAGCACTCAGCGCGAGCATCAGTTCTTCACGCCTGTTTATGGGCGGAGGCGGGGGAGGCGGACAGCAAAACAATACAGTGGGCAGTTCGGGAGGAAATGGCGGTGGAATTATTATGATTAAAGCAAATCGTATCCTGTCAAATACAACCTGTCTGGCAGCAATCACAATTACTTCTAATGGTTTAACTGCAGCTAACACAGGCAACGATGGCGCAGGGGGAGGAGGCGCTGCTGGTAGTATTTTATTTCAGGTCAATTCGTTTAGTATTACTTCGGCCTGCCCGCTAACCATAACAGCCAATGCAGGTAATGGCGGTAATTGTGGCAATGGTGCTGCTCATGCAGGCGGCGGCGGTGGTGCTCAAGGCGCTGTTATTTTTTTAACTGCTGTGCCAGTCGGAAACATAACGGTTGCAACCAATAATGGTCAACCTGGTACTGACAACAGCGGGGGACAAATTACAGCCACTTCCGGAAGCGGATCTAATAATTCCGGAATTCTTACAGCTGCTTCAACTCCGCTGCCTATTCAGTTACTTTATTTTAAAAGCACCTGCAGTACGCAAAATGGTGTTCTGATAACATGGGCTACAGCATCCGAAAAAGACAATAACTATTTTATTGTTGAACGTATGTCATCAGCTGGTAGTTGGGAAGCTATTACTGTAATTGAAGGGGCCGGAAACAGCATCTCACAGCGCTCCTATTCTTATACTGATGTTGGTGCAGTTGCCGGAACAAATTATTATCGGCTTCGCCAGGTTGATTTTAATGGTCATTATACTGTATTTGCTCCTGTAACCGCAAATTGTGAGAAAACCGCAGCAAGCGTGTCTCTCTTCCCCAATCCCGCATCTTATGATTTTACAATTCGTGCAGATGCCGGAATACAGTCGATTGAAATTTTTGATAACACTGGCCGTTTGTATCGCAGTATTACTGATGCAGGCAATGAACAGCAGTACACGGTTAATATTGGTGATTTTCCGTTAGCCTGTTACACCGTGCGTTTAGTTAGCGGCAATCAAATTCATTATTTCAAATTAATAAAATCCAACTAAACCGATACTATTATTTGCCTGAACTGTTTGGTTCAGTATGCTGAATAATAATGCGTGGTAAGCAAATATTAAAGATCAGAATTGAAGGAATAATTCAATATCCTTTTCTTGCTTTGCCACCTTCAAACCGATAGCCAATTTGAAGTGTAATACATGAATTTTTGATCAGCAGTTCGTTGGTGTCAATTCGTCCGGTATAAATAAACCGCGAAAGGTTGTAGCGGTAAAGCACTTCAAACGAAATAAACTTTTCAGTCATTTTAATACGTTTGTCGATACCAAATCCGGCCATCAACACATTCCCGGTTTGATTTCCGAGAAACCAGTTTTCAAAAGTAAGCTGTGTTGATCCACCCCAGATTCCGCCGCCATTACGTTTAGAAACATCAGTTGAACTGCCGATAAAAACTTTCGGTGCATATCCGCCGAGCAGGTAAAAAATGGCGCGGGCATTGGCTTCGTTGCTGGTGAGTCCGGCACGGAACATGATCGGTACATACAGTTCGAGTGTGCGCAGCCGGTGCGTATAATCGTAGGCGCTGTCGTAAAATGTCGAAAATCCTGGTGCAAAATAATAGGTATTGAAACTGCAGGCCTGCGTCATTACTTCCATTCCTATTTGCACATGAAAAGAAGTAGATGGAGACAAATGCAAACGAAACATGCCGGTAAATCCGGGCAAGGGTTTGGCTGCTTCGCTCATGCGTGTATCATTTTTGAAGAAGGATACTACAGGTCCGCCGGCATAGCTGAATGCAAATGTCCGCCGCATCACATCAGGCGGCTGTTGCCGATTCAGTTTTTCGGGATTGAAGTGTGCAGCCAGCATTGCAGGTAGCAGGAGCACTATCAGGGTGAGGCAACGGGTCATTTGCGCTGATAAACTTTTTCGCCCTGTACATAAGTTGCCATCACTTTAATACCGGCAAGTTGTGCATCGGAGCATGTCATTGGGTCGGTGTCAAGAATTATGAAATCGGCAAACCGACCGGCTTCAATACTTCCTTTTTGTTTTTCGGCAAACTCGGCATAAGCTGCCCAGCGGGTCATGCCGAGCAGTGCGTTACGGCGGCTCAGTGCATTTTCTTTCTGAAAACCTCCGGCCGGAAATCCTTTCTGGTCGGTGCGTACAACAGCACTGTGCAGCGTCAAAAACGGACTGATCTGTTCAACCGGGAAGTCGGTGCCGAGTGCAATTGTTCCGGCGCTTTCGCGCAGCGCATTGAGAGCATAAGCCCATCGCACACGCACATCGCCCAAACGCTGTGCTGCCCAGTACATATCGCTTGTGGCATGTGTGGGCTGCATGGAGGGAATAATTTCAAACTCTTTAAACCATTTGTAGTCTGCAGGCTGCACCACCTGTGCATGTTCAATACGCCAGCGAAGTGCTTTTTTATCTTTTGTAATGAGTGTATCGCTGAGCAATTTTGCATACAGCCGCAAGGTCATTCGCGCAGCCGAATCGCCGATGCAGTGTGTGTTTACCTGAAATCCTTTTGCCGCAACTTTGCGAAATTTTTCTTCGTAATGTTTTTGTGTGTTCAGCAGAAAGCCGCGGTGGCCGGGCATATCGCTGTAATCATTCAGCAAACAAGCGCCGCGCGATCCCAATGCTCCGTCGCCGTAAAACTTAAACGAACGAACGCTCAGCCTGTCGGTCATGTAAGGCCCGTTTGCCAGATAGTGAATGTAGTTCGGTGCGCTGTCGCTGAGCATAGCATACACCCGAATTTTCAGCGATCCTGATTTGTGCAGTTGGTCAATCGCATTAATCTGATACTTGAGCAATCCGGCATCAGTTACTGAAGTGAGTCCGGCTTCAAAGCAATTGGTTTGTGCGGATAGTACTGCATTGCGTAGCACTTCATTGTTGGGAGCGGGAATTACGCGCTGCACAAGTTCAACAGCATTATCGATGAGCACACCGCTCAGGCTTCCATCTTCGCGATGCAGAAATTCGCCGCCGTTAATTTTCAGTGTATCGCTGATTCGTGCACGGCGCAACGCTTCGCCATTCGCCAGCGCGGCATGCCCGTCGATGCGCTGCAGCAAAACCGGTGTGCGCGGAAAAAGCGAATCAAGCACAGCGCGGTCGGGCCATTCTTTTTCTGCCCAGTCGTTCTGATCCCAGCCCCGGCCAATGATCCACTCGCGGCGATTGATGCCTGAGTATTGTTTTACTTTCTCAACAACATCAGTGTATGAAGTTGTGCCTACTAAGTTGCATTCCTGCAAGCCCAGTCCATAACCAATAAAATGCGAGTGTGCATCAATAAACCCCGGAAGCACAGCCTTGCCTTCTGCATCGAGTGTTGAATCGGATTCAAAAACGGCTGCAATGCTTTCGTTTGTCCCCACAGCCGTAATACGGCCATCTTTTACCGCAAAGCTTTCGAGTACGGCAAAGCCGCCGTCCATGGTATAGACTTTGGCATTATACACAATGAGATCAGCATTCTTTTTCGACTCGCCGCAGCCGGCCAGCAGAGCAAGAATAAAAATCAGCAGTGTCAGCCGTTTCATGTGGCAGAATGTCGGTTTACAGTGGTTGAATTGGCTTGTGCAGCGGGCATGATGAGTATGTCGTTGATGTTTACATGCGCCGGGCGGTTAACTACCCAGAAAATTGTTTCTGCAATATCTTCGGCAGTGAGTGGCTGCAAACCGGCATAAACAGATTTGGCGCGCTGTTCATCGCCTTTGAAACGCACCAGCGAAAATTCTGTTTCAGCCATTCCCGGTGCTATCTGCGATACTTTTATGTTGTGCTGAAGCAGATCAATGCGCATGGCTTTTGTTAGTGCATCAACAGCATGTTTTGTTGCGCAATACACATTACCGTTTGCATACACTTCTTTTCCGGCAATTGATCCGATGTTAACGATGTGCCCTTTTTTTCGCGCCTGCATCAGCGGAGCTACTGCGCGTGTTACATAGAGCAAACCTTTTACATTGGTATCAATCATTTGCTCCCAGTCGTCGATATTGCCATCCTGAATGCTGCTGAGACCGGCAGCAAGACCGGCATTGTTGATGAGCACATCAATTTCGTTCCAGTTCTCAGGCAGGTTGCTGAAAACGGTTTTTACATCAGCACTATTTCGCACATCAAATACTAGTGAAAGTACATCCACATCATATTTTTCGCGAAGCTGTCGTTCGAGCAGTTCGAGGCGCACTTTGCGGCGGCCGGTGATGATGATGTTCCAGCCATTGGCTGCAAACAATTCGGCTGTTGCTTTTCCGAAACCGGCCGAGGCTCCGGTTATTAAAATGGTTCTTTTTAGTCCTGCCATATTTTTATGCAGTTGCCTGCTGTGCCAGACGGCTGTTCTTGCGTCCGTAGCTGAAGTAAATAACCAAGCCGATTAACAGCCAAACAGTAAACCAAAGCCACTGTCCGATGGGAATTTGAGCCATCATGTAAAGGCAGGAAAGTAAACCGAGCACCGGAATCAGCGAGAGTTTTTTTACAATGCAGCGGTAGGTAATGTAAATGGTAATGAGGATAAAAATCCACATCGGAATATTACCATTAAACACATGAATACCGGTGTTGAATTTTACATCATTATCAACCGGAAGTCTGCGAATAATATCATTGCGGGTATCGTTGTTAAGTCCTGCCAGCAATGCAGCGGTTGATGTTGTATCAAAAACTTCGGGAGCGAGTTTTATTTCTGTAGCGAGGAAGTTTCGCACATCAGCTTCTTTGCCTTTTTCAGCAATTGTTTTTGTGAGCGCTTCTGTATCTGTATTCAGCGCGCGTGTGCGGAGAAAATCGCCGGCACTGTTTTGCGCATACAGAATGGTGAGCACCAGCGTAAGCGCAGCAAGTCCGGGCACAATGTAGCGCGAGCTGACATAAGGTGTTCTGAATTTTCCGTGCGGTGCATCGGGCAAGGTTTCAAGCCGCAGTACACCGGCGCATACAAGCACAAAAGCAAACAGTGTTCCGATACTGGTAAGGTCGGTTACAAAACCAAGATTCATAAACAACACGCCACCGCCAACAATAAGTCCGGCAACAATAGTTGCAAACGAAGGTGTTTTAAAACGTGGATGCAGTTTTGAAAAGCGTTTGGGCAGAAGACCATCGCGACTCATGCTCATCCAGATGCGCGGTTGTCCGAGCTGGAATACCAATAGCACACTGGCCATAGCTACAATGGCGCTTACGGCAATAATACCCGAGAGCCATTTCAGATCGTGTTCCTGAAACACAAAGGCCAGCGGATCATCTTTAAACAGCTTTTCATAGCTTACCATGCCGGTAAGTACGAGGGCAATGAGTACGTAGAGAATGGTGCAAATGATAATGGCCCACATCATGCCCCGCGGCAAATCGCGCTGCGGATCTTTACATTCTTCGGCAGTAGTGGAAATAGCATCGAAACCGATATAGGCAAAGAACACAGCTGATACGCCTTTCAGAATACCGGTAACGCCGTTCGGTGCAAACGGATCCCAGTTTTCGGTATCCACATAAAAAATTCCGACGGCAATAACGAGAAGTATAATGGCAAGTTTGATGATAACCATAGCATTGCTCGCATTGCGCGATTCTTTGATGCCGCGATAAACCAACCAACTAACAAGCGTTACAATAAGAAGGGCAGGAGCATCAAAAATAAGGTGCATGCCGAACAGAGTAGGACTTTGCGTCCAGGCCATATACGCTTCACGCAAACTTCCGGTAAGAGCCGAAGCACTTGAAATTTCGCCACTGCCGATGAGGCTCATAGCTTCGTTAAAACCTTTGTGCGCAGTAAATACATCGGTCGTCAGCCATGCAGGAAGATGAATGCCTCCGCTTTCGAGCAGCGAGGTAAAATAGCCCGACCAGCCGATAGCAACGGCAATATTACCAATGGCATATTCCATGATAAGCGCCCAGCCGATAATCCATGCGAAGAGCTCGCCAAAAGTAACGTAAGAGTATGTGTAGGCGCTTCCCGAAACCGGCAGCATCGAGGCAAACTCGGCATAAGCAAAAGCCGCAAAGCCGCAGGCGATGGCCGTAAAAATAAAGAGGAAGATTACGCCCGGCCCGCCGTCGAAACTGGCTTTGCCGATGGTGGTAAAAATACCTGCGCCGATAATGGCCGCAATGCCCAGCGCTGTTAAATCGCGTACACCAAGGTGTTTTGAAAGTCCGCCGCCGTGTCCGTCGCTTCCTTCCAGCTCAACCTGTTTCAGGATTTGAGTTACCGATTTTTTTCGGAATAAATCTTTGAATGCCATGTAGGAGTTGCCGCCTGCTTTGGTTTCAGGCTCTCGCAAATGTAATAAAATATAGGTGTGCTGATTAGGCTGATCTGGCCAGTGATGAATTAATAAAGTCGGGTGAAATAGCTATAGCTATTTCAAATAAACATATTTCCGCACACACGTCCCTTCGTACGAAAGCAGGAATTGTGGATCATAAACAAATATTAACTCAGGTAAACCGCTGTCTGTATAAGAAATAGTAATGTCAGCACATTCTCCAAATGAATTCGTCCTTTTATAAAAATGTAAAAGAGAATCGTTCCCGGTAATATAATATGCTGTATCAGCTCTTATAATTTTCCAGTCTCCATCAGGCTCTTTTGATCTTTCCGAATGTGTATCCATCATTCTTTTATATAAATGATTGCCGCATCTATCAAGATTAATAGATGTCGATTCTTTTGCGACAGAATCAACTATTACTATACTAATCCAATCTTGTTTCTCAAGATTGATTGTATTGGTGTATTCATATAATTCAGTGAAATTTTGTAAATATCTTAAACTGTCAATCAAAAATGTATCGGTTTTTGCAAAAAACGAATCAGATAAATTGGCTGAATGACTAGAAATAAGCAGTTGATTATACCCGAGTTGATTCGTTATTTGCCGATTTGGATAAATATCCTGTCCAGATAATTCTGTGCAGCCAAAACAGATGAGTAATGTGATAAATAAATTATACATGGGATTTTTTTGTCATAACCCCCATCACTTAAATAAGTAACGCATTCACTTCAAATAAACATACTTCCGCACACAAGTCCCTTCGGGCGAAAGCAAGAATTTAGGATCGTAAACAACAGCTGTTTCGGGAAGTCCATTGCGCGAGTAGGTATAAGTTTCGCTGCTGATCAGTTTTTTATTCCGATAGGTTGATTTTTCGGTAATGCGTTTTTGCTCATCATAGCGGTAAATTACCGAATCATACGGGTGATGCTGACAGATGCGCGGCAGTTTCAGTGCCGAATCAGTTGGGAGATTATACTGCACAATGGCAACGATAAACCTTGATGCTGAAAAGTGCGTAATCTCTGTTAATTCAGATTTCCCGGTTGCGGTATTTCGTTGTTCAACAAGTACATTGCTTCCGTTGTCCTGCATTTGAGGCAGAAAAGCAGCCTGTACTTCGGAAAGCGGATTTTTCTGATACTTCGCCAATTGAGCAACAGGAATTGTATCAAACACCCGCACCGAAGAGCTGTCATCATCTTTGTAATCCGATAAAATCACAATTTTCTGAATCCGGCGTTTGGCCAGTTCGAGCGAATCGTAGAGCGGTTGCTGCGCTGCAGAATGAATAGCCACACAGAGCAGGGCTGCAAGCAGTGCGGTGATTTTTGACATACAACAATAATAGGAAACTCTCCCGGTTTTTTGATGCACGTTGATAAAATCTGAAAAACGCTCTTTCTGCCTGTAGTCATTGAGCCGCATCAGCCGTATTTTTGTACGGTAAAATTCACCCGTCATTATGCAGCAGTATCATCAGCTTATGCAGCACGTGCTCGATCACGGAGCCGTTAAAACAGACCGCACCGGAACCGGAACCGTTAGTGTTTTCGGGTATCAGATGCGGTTTAATTTGCAGGATGGCTTTCCGGTGGTAACTACAAAAAAGCTGCACCTGCGTTCTATTATTCACGAACTGCTGTGGTTTTTGCGTGGTGATACCAATATTTCTTACCTCAAAGAAAACGGTGTCAGCATTTGGGACGAATGGGCGGATGAAAACGGCAATCTCGGACCGGTTTACGGTTCACAGTGGCGCTCGTGGCCTACTGCCGATGGTCGGCATATTGATCAGATTACACAAGTCATCGACCAGATCCGCCGCAACCCTGATTCGCGCCGCCTTATCGTAAGCGCCTGGAATGTGGGCGAAATCGAAAACATGAAATTGCCGCCCTGTCACGCCTTTTTCCAGTTCTACGTGGCCGACGGCAAGCTGAGTTGTCAGCTTTACCAGCGCAGCGCCGATATTTTCCTCGGCGTTCCGTTTAACATAGCTTCGTATGCGCTGCTCACCATGATGGTTGCACAAGTGTGCGGTCTGCAGCCCGGCGATTTTGTGCATACTCTCGGCGATGCACATCTCTACAGCAATCACATCGAGCAAACCAAGCTTCAGCTCAGCCGCGAATGCCGGAAATTGCCGGTGATGAAAATTAATCCGGAGGTGAAAGATATTTTCGGCTTCCGCTACGAAGATTTTGTTTTGGAAGGCTACGATCCGCATCCGCATATCAAAGCCGCGGTGGCTGTGTAGTTCATATACATGTCGGGACGCGATGCATCGCGTCCCGACATGTATATGGTGATGCATCGCGTCCCTACATGTATATGGATGCATAGAAGTCAATTCTTTACGAACTTTATCCCACTATGCAACTCTTCTACCGCACACAAGGCTCCGGCCGGCCATTGGTTGTTTTGCACGGTTTGTTCGGTATTTCCGACAACTGGGCGGCTTTGGCAAAGCGCTGGGCAAACGATTTTACGGTTTATACACTTGATCTTCGCAATCACGGACAATCGCCGCACAGCGATGAGTGGAGTTACAGTTCAATGGCCGATGATGTGATTGAATTTTTCGGGACTGAGCGGCTGCACGATATTGTTTTGCTTGGGCATTCAATGGGCGGGAAAACAGCCATGCGTCTTGCGCTCGATTATCCGATGGCAATTTCAAAACTCATTGTAGCTGATATTGCCCCGCGAGTTTATCCGGTAGGTCAGCAGGATGTAGTTGCAGCTTTGCTGGCTGTGGAGCCTGAAAAGCTTGAATCGCGCAAAGATGCAGAAGCGATATTGCGCACGCACCTCAAAGAAGAAGGCACTATTCAGTTTTTGCTGAAAAATTTATACTGGCGCGAGTTTGAAGACGGCTCAAAAAAACTGAACTGGCGCTTCAACCTCGATGTGATCAGCAAAAATCTGCATATTGTAGCCGAGCCCACAGAAACGCCCGCACCGTGCGAAATTGAAACACTTTTTATTCGCGGTGCGCGGTCGAATTATGTTACCGACGAAGATGCGCGCGCATTGCCTTCAATTTTTCCGCATTCGCAGCTCATTACAATTCCCGATGCCGGGCACTGGGTGCATGCCGAACAGCCGGAGGCATTCTACAATGCAGTGCTCGATTTTGCCCGCTAAACACAATTTGTAATGACACTTGCGCAGCGCATTAAACAATCGTTCGATAAACATTTTGATGCGCCTATCGAAGTCTGGGATATTTTTGCCACGCATTGCTCGCTGCTGAAAGTAAAAAAGAACGAGGTGTTAAAAGCTGCGGGTAAAACCGAAAAGGCAGGCTATTTCATTCTTAAAGGAAGCGGAGGCGTTTTTATTGATAAAGAACATCAGTCGGTTTGCCTTGATCTGTTTTATGAAGATAAATTCTTCTGCGATTATATGTCGCTGATTACCGGACAACCTTCTCCGCTTGAGACACGAATATTGGAAAACTCAGAATTACTGTTTATCTCAAAAGATTCTATTGAACTATTAAAAGAAACACCCATCGGAAAGCATTTGTTTCTTACCGGAGCCGAGTGGTCGTTTGTAGAGAAGCAACAGCAGCAGATTGATTTATTACTGAAAACGGCAGAAGAACGTTATCAGGATTTATTGCAGCGGCAGCCGGATATTATTCTTCGAACATCTCAAAAATACATTGCTTCATATCTGGGAATTACTACGCAAAGCTTGAGCCGGATCAGAAGAAAAATTGGCGAAGCTGATTAATTACCCTGTGGTAACTTTTTTGTTGTAAAGCAAGATCAACTTTGCAGCATGAAAAATTCATCAACTCAAATGGTTTACCTGCTTCTCGTTATGATGAGCAGTTTGTCTGTTTGTTTATCTGCACAGGAAAACAATGCGCCTGGTCGTAAAGGATTCCTCTTTGGCTTTTCGGCAGGGGCGGGAGCCTTGTTTCTTGATGTTCCAGGAAATACAGAGGTGCAGAAAACAATTGATCCATCGTTTCCCAATCTGCGGCTTGGTTGGATGCTTTCGCCAAAACTGGCAGCTACAGTTCAATTACCGGGCACACTCTATCAAAATAGCTGGGAAGGACGCAAGCGCGATCGCGGTTTTGAAGGCATACTGCCCGGCTTGCAATATTGGCCGAAAGATCGTTTATGGATTTCAGCAGGAATTGGAGCGGCTCTTGATTCTCCGGCTTTTTACGATATAAAGGAAGAAGCAGATCGGAAATTTTATTTCGGATTCGGATGTATTGCAGGTGCAGGCTACGAAATCTGGCGTAAAGGAAAATTTGTGATTGATGCACAAGTTCGCTTGCACTATGGAGCTGTTCCCGTGCCTTCGGGGATGCAGCGCGGCTTGTCGGGCAATGCGTTAATTGGACTAAATTGGTACTGAATTAATTTACAATCATGACAAAATTTCAAGCAATTCAACGAAAAATACTTTGGGTACTCGCCTTTTATTTTTGTGCAATACTAGTTTTTCATTGCTTAGTTATAGCAGGCATTGTGCCGTCTTCTATAGTTTGGGGCGGGGGGAAAGTTGATGCAGAGTATATTATTATTGCAGAACTAATTTCTGTTGTATTGAATATTTTGTTTGCTTGTGTTGCATTCGTAAAACTTGGTGTTTTTAAAGTTAAAGTGTCAGAACGCTTGCTGAATGTGTTGTTGTGGTGTATGTCGGTTCTGTTTTTATTGAATACTGTTTGTAATTTAATGTCGGACTCGGTTGCAGAGCGCGCTATTTTTACACCGCAAACACTGCTGCTTTCCGTATTGTGTGCTGTTGCTGCAGTTAAGGGGCGGGTGGTTTAGTTTTGTGATTTCATCAATAGACTACCCCGTTTATTTATGCATTTTATTAGACACTATACCGATTAATTGACTAAACAAATTTAGCTTCGATTCTCAAGTTATGCAAAGCACAGCAAATAAGCATAAGTCTGTCTTCGCGGCCATATAGTCT
>JBKDHA010000079.1:0-2756 GCA_046335555.1 Bacteroidota bacterium | reverse complement strand
TGAAACAGTACCATCTCCGGTTGGGTTGCCCGGTGTCCAGTTGTAAGTATAACCGCCTGAGCCTCCTGAAACAGTTACCGATGCAGCACCATTGTTACCGCCAAAGCAGGAAACGTTAGTTTGCGAAGCCGGATTAACAGTAATTGCCGGAGGTTGTGTGATGTTAAATGTTGCGGTAGCTGTACATCCAGCTGCATCCGTAACTGTGCATGTCCAGCTACCGGCAATAAGTCCTGTTACCGAAACAGTGCCATCCCCGGTCGGGTTTCCGGGTGTCCAATTGTAAGTGTATGGAGAAGTACCTCCTGTGGCAGGATTTACAGATGCCGCACCGGTATTTCCGCCAAAGCAGCTGATATTGGTTTGCGAAGCAGCTGTAAGCGAAGGACCAGAAACTGTTGTTACGTTAACCGTGCGTGTAATTGAGCAAGTGTTTGCATCTGTAATCGTACAGGTATAGTTTCCTGCTCCCAAACCGGTAGCAGTTGCTGCTGTTCCTCCGCTTGGTGCCCAACTGTAAGTATAGCCACCGGCTCCGCCGCTAACCGATGAAACAGTTGCTGTTCCGGTATTCGATGTACAAGCTGTTGTGGTTGATGAAATGCTTGCAGTAATTGCAGTTGGCTGTGTGATGTTGAATGTTTGTGTGGCTGTGCAAGAGTTTGCATCTGTAACTGTACACGTCCATGTTCCTGCTGTAAGTCCGGTAACCGAAACTGTTCCATCTCCTGTTGGATTGCCCGGTGTCCAGTTGTAGGTGTATCCACCAGCACCGCCAGTAGGTGTGTTTATTGATGCTGCACCATTGCTTCCGCCGTTACAAGAAATGTTTGTTTGCGATGCTGGTGTTACAACAAGTGCAGAAGGTGAAGTAATGTTGAATGTTTGTGTTGCTGTACAAGAGTTCGCATCTGTAACTGTGCAAGTCCAAGTGCCTGCAGCAAGTCCGGTTACCGAAACAGTACCGTCGCCGGTTGGATTGCCGGGAGTCCAGTTATAAGTATAACCGCCCGCGCCTCCTGTTGGTGTGTTGATAGAAGCCGCACCGTTAGACCCGCCAAAGCACGAAACATTGGTTTGTGAAGCAGGTGTAACAACAAGGGCAGGAGGTGAGGTGATGGTGAATGTACGTGTTGCTGTGCAACTGTTTGCATCAGTAACTGTACACGTCCATGTACCGGCAGTAAGTCCGGTTACCGAAACAGTTCCATCGCCGGTTGGGTTTCCGGGTGTCCAGTTGTAAGTGTAACCCGGAGTACCGCCAGTAGCAGGTGCTACAGAAGCAGCACCGTTTGATCCTCCAAAGCAACTAATGTTTGTTTGTGATGAAGCTGTGAGTATAACTGGAGTAGGTTGTGTGATATTGAACGTTTGTGTTGCAATACAACTGTTTGCATCAGTAACTGTACACGTATATGTTCCAAAAATCAGACCTGTTACACTTGCAGTACCATCGCCGGTTGGGTTTCCGGGTGTCCAGTTGTAAGTATAAAGAGTTGTTCCGCCACTAACATTTACTGATGCCGCGCCGTTAGAACCACCGTTACAAGAAATGTTTGTTTGTGAAGCAGCAGAAACGACTAATGCAGCCGGTTGTGTGATGTTAAATGTTTGTGTTGCTGTACAACTGTTTGCATCAGTAACTGTACATGTCCATGTACCTGCAGCAAGTGCTGTAACCGATGTTGTTCCGTCGCCCAATGGATTTCCGGGAGTCCAGTTGTAAGTGTATCCGCCAGCCCCGCCGGTTGGGGTATTTATAGATGCTGCACCGTTGGTAATACCATTGCACAAAATATTAGTTTGTGATGCAGGTGTAACAACAATTGCAGTTGGTGAAGTAATGTTGAATGTTTGTGTTGCTGTGCAAGCGTTCGCATCAGTAACCGTACACGTCCATGTACCTGCAGCAAGTCCGGTAACCGAAACAGTACCGTCGCCGGTTGGATTTCCGGGAGTCCAGTTGTAAGTATATCCGCCTGCGCCTCCTGAAACAGTTACCGATGCAGCACCATTGTTACCGCCAAAGCAGGAAACGTTGGTTTGCGAAGCCGGACTAACTGTAAGTGCCGGAGGTTGAGTGATGTTAAATGTTGCGGTAGCTGTACATCCCGCAGCATCAGTAACCGTGCATGTCCAGGTACCGGCAATAAGTCCGGTTACTGAAACAGTACCATCTCCGGTTGGGTTGCCCGGTGTCCAGTTGTAAGTGTATGGTGAAGTACCACCTGTGGCAGGATTTACAGATGCCGCACCGTTATTTCCGCCAAAGCAAATCACATTGGTTTGCGAAGCTGCTGTAAGCGAAGGACCAGAAACTGTTGTTACGTTAACCGTGCGTGTAATTGAGCAAGTATTTGCATCGGTAATGGTGCAGGTATAGTTTCCTGCTCCTAAACCGGTAGCAGTTGCTGCTGTACCACCAGTTGGTGCCCAACTGTAAGTATAACCACCGGCTCCGCCGCTAACCGATGAAACAGTTGCTGTTCCAGTGTTTGCCGTGCAACTTGTGGGTGTAGAACTGATGCTGGCTGTGATCGCCGTAGGCTGTGTAATGTTAAAGGTTTGTGTGGCTGTGCATGAGTTTGCATCTGTAACTGTACACGTCCATGTTCCTGCCGCAAGTCCAGTTACCGAAACAGTTCCGTCGCCTGTTGGATTGCCCGGTGTCCAGTTGTAGGTGTATCCACCAGCACCGCCAGTAGGTGTGTTTATTGATGCTGCACCATTACTTCCACCGTTACAAGAAATATTTG
>JBKDHA010000078.1:0-4477 GCA_046335555.1 Bacteroidota bacterium | reverse complement strand
GGATGATTTACTTGGAACTTTGGTAATGCCAAGGTGACTGGCATTGCCAGCAATGCTGCATAAACCACGAGGAATATCGCGCACAGAGTTGAGATGCCCAAACTGGCAAAAAAGCATACTTACAAGATGTGTCCAGCTTGTAATGCCTTTACTTGATTTATCGCTTTGGTATTCATTTACAAGACTGCGGAAAGAGTCGCGCGGTAGGAGTTGGAGTAGTTGGGAAAAGAGTGTTAAATTTACCATGAGGATGGGTGTTGTTTTGTCGTAAAAACAATGTACCTATTTTAGGTACACCATCCTCTCTTTTTTATTTAGCTATTTTGGACAGATGTTAACACAATATTACGTTGTTAACATAACAATAACACAGAGCAAACCCTGCGTTAATTTTATGTTAGTTTTTTTGCCTTCGTAAATATACCGTTAACTAATCATTTCTCGCAAGTAACGCCATGCGCTTAAACGCAATCACAACTACCCTGATCCTATTCTTGCTCTGTTCTTCCACAGTTTCTGTTGTGGCACAAAGCGACACTACAAAGTTAACGGTTCAAAATGCGCTTGATAAGGTTGTTCCACCTCAGGTAAAAAAATCGCATTGGTATGACAAAATTCAGTTGCGCGGCTATACGCAAGTACGTTACAACCGATTGCTCGAAACAAATCCTGATCTGAAATTTGAAGGTGACCGATCAGTAGGTGATAAAGGCGGTGCGTTTATTCGCCGCGCCCGACTTATATTTTTTGGTGATATTTCATCGCATCTCTTCCTTTATTATCAGGTTGATTTTGCCTCCAATGCTTCTTCAACCAACATGCATTTCGGACAGATCCGCGACTTGTATGCTGATATATATGTGGATACCGGAAAAGTATTCCGCTTTCGCGTTGGACAAAGCAAAGTGCCTTTCGGGTTTGAAAATATGCAGTCGAGCCAAAACCGCTTGGCGCTCGACCGTGCAGATGCACTCAACACTGCCGTTCCGAGCGAGCGCGATCTGGGCGCTTTTTTCTACTGGACACCGCGCAAAGCTCGTTACCGCTACGATTATCTCGGCGACAAAGGACTTAAAGGCTCAAATAACTACGGCGTGTTTGGGTTTGGTGTTTACAACGGTCAAAGCACAAACAAACCCGAGCTGAACAATAGTTTGCATGCAGTTGCCCGCCTTTCCTATCCGTTCGGTTTCGGAAAACAGATTCTCGAAATCGGCATTCAGGGTTACACCGGATTTTTCACCCTCGAAAGCGGACAGGCATCAAGCGGTGTAAAGAAAAATTCTACATCTACTTACCGTGATAAGCGTGCTGCATTCAGCATAGCACTTGCACCGCAGCCTTTCGGATTACTTGCCGAGTACAATGTAGGTGAAAGTCCGATGTATGATGTAAACCGCGATTCAATTGTTACCGCACCGCTCGAAGGTGGTTTTGTAACCGCTTTTTACATGATTAAACTGAAAAAAGTAAATCAGACATTGATTCCTTATGTGAGAGCACAATACTACACTGGCGGTGTTAAAATTGCCACTGATGCAAAAGCGCTCAAAATGAATGAATATGATTTTGGTATTGAATACCAAATCATGAAAAGCCTTGAAATTACTGCGAGTTATGTCTATTCACTCCGACATACTTCCGACAAAGCAAAAGAGTTTTATAATCAGGATTGCCGTTTACTGAGAATTCAGGTTCAGTTTAATTACTGATAATTGCTTTTCTTTTTTTGTCAAAAAAAGACAAAAAATAACTCTGCTAATATTACATAGTTTATTGTCGGAGTAATCACTACACTCAAAACTTCAAAAAACAGCCGCGCTGATGAACAGACCAGGCGGCTGTTTGCATAACATTCAATTTGCCCTGAAAAGCTGAATGCGTTAATTTGCCCTGATATTTTTGTAAAAACAGCAGCTAAACCCTTAATAAATCGGGCGACTTAACATTAACTTCATATTGAAAACCGATGTTTGTACGTGATTTTGTCTGCACAAACATTTTACGCCGGAGCATTTCTGTTTTCCATTCTGTTTACGGGATGCACTGAAAGCATTACTGAGCGGCGTAAAAATCGTTCAGTTATCAGCATCAGGGGCAGCGAAACTGTACTGCCGCTTGTTCAGCGTGAAGCAGAGCAGTTTATGCTCAACGATTCTATGCCATCGCTCGAAGTAACCGGAGGCGGTTCGGGAGTTGGCATAAAAGCGCTGCTCGAAGGCACTACCGATATAGCCATGTCATCACGCGAACTCCGGACAGATGAACGGCTTGACTTTCGTGCAGCTAAAATTGACATCACTGAACAAGCTGTTGCCTACGATGCTTTAGCAGTTATTGTACATCCTTCAAATCCTGTTCAGCAACTTACCCGAGAACAGATTCAAGCAATTTACACCGGCCACATTACCAACTGGAAAGAAGTTGGAGGCAACAACGAAAAAATCATACTCTTCTCACGCGAATCAAGTTCGGGAACGTATGATTTTTTCAAAGAACACGTTCTCAGCAAACGAAATTTTTCCGCATCTGCATTGTGCAGTTCCAGCAATGGTGCAATTGCTCAGTCGGTTAGTCAAACTCCGGGTGCTGTTGGCTATGTCAGCGTTTCGCACATCAGCAAATCAGTTAAAGCACTTGCCGTTTCATACGATCAGGGAATCAACTACATCAAACCTTCAGCCGAATCAAGTGAGCTTAAAAACTATCCGATTTCGCGGCCGCTGTATTTCATTTATCCGCGTAAAGGTGTTGAACATGCACAGCCCTATATCAACTTTGTACTTTCGCCAAAAGGACAGGAACTCGTAAAAGCTGAGGGCTATATTCCTGTAAATTGATTTATATTGTTTGCTGTTAGCTATGAAACTCTTCCGCCGTATTACAGAAAAATTTATCGAAAGTCTGCTCACACTGA
Source organism: Bacteroidota bacterium (assembly GCA_046335555.1). Lineage (GTDB taxonomy): Bacteria > Bacteroidota > Bacteroidia > Palsa-965 > Palsa-965. The sequence goes on along the minus strand of JBKDHA010000078.1, from coordinate 1,560 downwards.
GTGGTGCGGTAACTACGGCTGCAGTTGTACTCATTTTTGCTTTTCTTTTTCGCGAAGGATTAGATGTGTTTTCGGAATCACCTGTTGAGAAACGTACTGTAATTGCAGTAAACAGCAGCAATCCGGTTAAAAAACTAAGCGGTGCTGATATTCGGAAAATGTACGACGGAGAAATCAGCAACTGGAAAGAAGTTGGCGGAGAAGACGTTGCTGTAATTCCTTTTTATCAGGGCGATATCGGTAATTATTTCACTGCCGAACAGCTCGGAAAAGATTACAGCAATCTTCCGAAATGTATAGGAAAACTTACAGACAGTTTGCCCGGCATTCTGGCAGCATTCGACACAACCTATGCACCGGCTGCATTCGGCGGGCATTACATTCAAACCGATCAGGTAAGTTTGATTTCGTTTCTGAGCGGCCGCAACTGGTATCCTACAGCAAAGCCCGCAGCGCAATACGGAGCACTTCCGTTGTTGCTCGGTTCACTTTGGGTGTGTATTGCAGCAATACTCATTGCACTTCCGCTCGGACTTGCCGCAGCTATTTACATCAGTGAAATTGCCAGACCGCGTGTGCGGCGCATCCTCAAACCTGCTGTTGAATTGCTGGCCGGTATTCCGTCGGTTGTCTATGGTTTTTTCGGGCTGATGGTTGTTGTTCCGGCCATCAAAACTATTTTCGGTTTGGAGGTTGGTGAAACCGGACTTGCAGGCAGTGTTTTACTCGCTATTATGGCTTTGCCGGCAATTATTTCTGTTACAGAAGATGCGCTGCGCAGCACTCCGCGTGAAATGAAAGAAGCCAGTTTGGCATTAGGTGCTACACAATGGCAAACGATCTGGCGCGTTGTGCTTCCGTGGTCTTCATCGGGCATTGCGGCAGCAGCTGTGCTTGGCATAGGCCGTGCCGTTGGCGAAACAATGGCCGTGCTTATGGTTACCGGCAATGCCGCTGTAATTCCGCATACGCTGCTTGAGCCGGTACGCACAATTCCGGCCACAATAGCCGGCGAACTTGGCGAAGCGGCACAAGGCGGCACACACAGCAAAGCCTTGTTTGCACTTGGCTGTCTGTTGTTTCTGATTACGTTATCGTTTAATCTTATTGTCGAATATCTGGTCATCAGGCGCAGGAGGGCTGCCGGTTTATGAAAGCGCCCGTAAAAGAAGTTCCGCTTGCCGATTTGTTTAAAGCTGCATCTCAGAAAAAACGCCGCAAACAAAAAATTGCATTTGCTGTTTTGCGCGGCATGAGTTTGATTGTAGCCTCACTGCTGCTGCTTATTGTAGGCTACATTACTGTAAAAGGATTGCCGGTACTCAGCATCGATTTCCTTACCGGCTCGCCGCGAAACGGAATGACAGAAGGCGGAATTTTTCCGGCAATTGTTGGCACACTTTGTCTTGCGGCAGGCAGTATGCTGTTTGCATTTCCGGTAGGCGTTATGGCCGGCATTTATCTCAACGAGTATGTTCCCAATGGCCCGGTGCGTCAGTTTATCCGGCTCATGACGAGTAACCTTGCGGGCGTGCCTTCAGTAGTTTTCGGGCTTTTCGG
>JBKDHA010000077.1:0-48278 GCA_046335555.1 Bacteroidota bacterium | reverse complement strand
GGATGATTTACTTGGAACTTTGGTAATGCCAAGGTGACTGGCATTGCCAGCAATGCTGCATAAACCACGAGGAATATCGCGCACAGAGTTGAGATGCCCAAACTGGCAAAAAAGCATACTTACAAGATGTGTCCAGCTTGTTATGCCTTTACTTGATTTATCGCTTTGATATTCATTTACAAGACTGCGGAAGGAGTCGCGGGGTAAGAGTTGAAGTAGTTGGGAAAAGAGTGTTAAATTTACCATGAGGATGGGGGTTGTTTTGTGGTAAAAACAATGTACCGGTTTTCGGTACACCATCCTCTCTTTTTTATTTAGCTATTTTGGACAGATGTGGTCCGAAATCTTATCTTTGCAATTCATCAATCATTCAGAAAATGAGCAGGATGCGTAAAATTGCCTTTATCGGCATTGGTGTTGTGGTTGTTGCTACCATCATCTTCAAAATTCTCAATATTTACCCGGGCATTGTAGCGGTTCATGCTTTACCGTTTTGCATGCTGCTGCTCATCGACATTTCACGAAAACGTTCGGCCAACACCGGCGATCAACCACAACAATAATAAACGCGGTTATCAAACTGCGGCCAGCTATTTATGCGTCTTTATTTCATTGTATTTCTGCTGATTTCGGCAGTACAAATTCATGCTCAGGAATTGAAAAATGGCAATACTGCCGAAATTTCTGAGACACGTTCGTTTTACAAAACCATTTGCGGTAACCGAGTTATTGATTCGCCCAAAGGGCAGTTTTATATTGGTTTCGGTTACAACAAAGAATGGTACACCAAATCAAACATTAACATTACAAATAAATCAGGCGATCTGGACTTTACGCTGCACAAGATGACAGCCAAGGATCGGCCTAAATTCGGTGAAATATTTCGTGTTGCTGTTTCGATTCCGCAATACGGTTACAGGTTTGGTTACTGGCTCCCATCATCGCATTTTGGAATTGAGTTAAATTTCGATCATGCAAAATATGTTGTTGATGAATACCAAACGGTTCGGCTCACAGGGCGCATCAACGACAAGATGTATGATCTTGACACGCTTATTCATCCGGTCAACTTTTTCGACATGGAGCATACAGACGGGGCCAACTTTTTATTGCTCAATCTTATGTTTCGTCGGCCGCTTGTGCAGTCCCGTTTTCTAACTGTTTACGGTATAGCCAAACTGGGCGGTGGCATTGTGATTCCGCGAACAGATGTAACGCTTTTTGGCACCCGGATGAATAACCGTTTTCATATCGCAGGGCAGGTTGCCGGGCTTGAAACAGGTTTCCGCATCGAAATAGTTAAGTTCTTCTGGATCGAACCCACGATCAAAGGAGTTGTTACCAACTTCAACAATGTATTAGCAGTTGGTGCAGATGAGCGCATCAGTCACCGGTTTGGAGCGTTTATGGTGATGGCGCATGCCGGTTTCAGCGTACCTCTGGGCAAGGTACATTCGGGCAGGTTGCCGCGTTAATGTTAAGGTAACAAATACGATAGAGTTCCGTTTTAGCGTTATCAGTTGCAGTACCGGAATTTTTACCGGCGCGTAATTATTTCTACATTGCTGAAAATTAGCCCATGAAAATTCTGGCCATCGACCGCATTTTACCTTCTGCCTCTGAAGACAAAATCAGAGGTGTGGTAGTTCGCGAAGCTCTCCATGTTTGGATGCTTTATACAAAAGATATTATTCGCGAAGTTTATTTCCGCAAAGACCGACCGGGCACAGTTATGGTGCTAGAATGTACTGATGCGGCAGAAGCGAAACGACTGCTGAGTACATTCCCGCTTGTAAAAGCCGGAGTTATTGAGTTTGATGTAATTCCGCTCGGCCATTTTGTTCCGTTTGGCACACTCATCGACCGCAGTCATTTTGAAGATCGGTTCGAATAAAACATCAGTTGAACAGGTAAGATATTTCAAAAGCGGCTTTTGCCGCTTTTGCTTATTTAGTATATTCGTGATTATAATTCTAAACCATATCACATGAAAGCAAAACTCTACACCTTCATTTTAACATTACTAACCGGAACAGCACTTCAGCTCAATGCGCAGTGTACTGTTACTATCTCATCGCTTACCATTTCAGGTTCTACAGTTAATGCAACATCTGTAAGCACAGGTAATGCTGTTGTACCAGTGAGCGGCTGGGATTGGGGTGATGCAACAACCCCTTCTGTAGGAGCATCGGCCACACACACATACGCCAGCTCAGGTACTTACTCTGTTTGTGCTTATTTCTTTGACCTGACCGATACTGCAGGTTGTCAAGCACAAGCTTGCAGTACAATTACCATTACTGCGGTAGGTGTAAACGAGAATGCACAGTTGGCAACAACGCTTAGTGCGTTCCCCAGCCCATTCGTTAACAATGCAAACATCAGCTATACACTTGCTCAAAACAATAATGTTGAAATTGAAGTGTATGACATTACCGGCAAACTCGTTACCAAATTCGAGAATGTTCCGCAAACTGCCGGTAACCACACAATTGTTTGGGAAGCCACAGATGTAAACGCAGGAGTTTATTTCGTTCGTTTAAAAACCGGCGATGCAACAATTACACGCCGCATTGTAAAGCAGTAATTAATACGTTTAACAGCAAACCCCGGTCTGAAAATAATTCCAGACCGGGGTTTGTTTTTGGGGGATACTGGTAAACTGAGTTTGCGTTAATATTCAAAGCAACTCCCCAAAGCTGCTGTAATAACTTTTATAGTCAGGTAATTCTCTATTATCAAGCTGCCTCGTTATTTTTTGCTTGTACTTTAAGTGTCAGTTTGAGAAGGAAAAAACCTATAATTCCTGCAAAAAGTGACGCAACTATAATTGCAATTTTTGAATTGTTTACGATATCTGCATTTTCAAATGCAAGAAGCGCAATGAATATTGACATCGTAAATCCAATACCACCTAAAAAGCCTGCGCCAATAATATTCCCCCATTTCAAATCGGGGGATAAGGTACTGACTCCTAATGCAATACCGATAAATGAGAAGAGCGCAATACCTAAAGGTTTCCCGATTATAAGTCCTGCCATTATTCCCAAACTATTTGCTTGTCCTAAACCACTCTGCCAAGTATCACCAACAGCAATGCAAGTATTAGCTATTGCAAATAGTGGAAGGATGGCAAAAGCAACTGGTTTGTGCAAAAAATGCTGAAGTATATACGATGGCGATTTCTCTCCACCATTGCCAAATGGTATTGCAAATGCCAACAAAACGCCGGTTACTGTAGCATGTACACCTGAATGCAACATGAAATACCACATTACAACACCGCCAATTATATACGGAATTAAGTTGTGAACTTTAAGTCGGTTTAAAATGAGTAGAAGTCCGAAGACACCTAAAGCAACAAATAAATTTAAAAATGCAATTGAACTTGTGTAAAAGATGGCAATAATTATAATTGCACCCAAGTCGTCGATTATAGCTAAAGCTGTCAAGAATATTTTTAGCGAAGCGGGAACACGATTGCCTAAAAGCGATAAAATTCCAATGGCAAAAGCAATGTCTGTTGCCATTGGAATACCAACGCCCGCTTGAGTAGTTGTTCCGAAGTTGAATAATAAAAACACTCCTGCCGGAACAAGCATACCACCAATTGCACCGAAAATTGGTAATGATGCATTTTTTATATCGGAAAGCTCTCCTTGATAAATTTCTCTTTCCAATTCTAAGCCTATCAAAAGAAAAAAGATGGCCATTAGTCCATCATTAATCCAATGAACGATGCTGTGTCCGCCAAGGTCAAAATGCCAAAAGTTTATATAGTTGGTCTGCCAGGAAGAATTTGCCAAAACAAGAGATATAATTGTCACGAGAACTAAAACTAGTCCTCCTGCTTTTTCGCTGTTAAAGAAATCGATAAAAAGTTTTGTTAGTTTCATATCCCATCTCTATTTAAAAATCTACCTTTTGCTGCTGTAACACAAAGCTAAACATTGGCCTGAACACGCAGGATTAAACGTGCATTATGTTCTGGTTGGAGTAATTAATATCACTCCAAACTCTGTAAATTGGGTGAATCGAAGATGCGATATCTATAGTTTTTGTCAATCATAAAAAAGATAAATCGGTTGTTTCAAGACCCGTAATGAAAATTAGATGTCTAATATCAATCTATCATTGCTAAATATCTACAATACGGGCACTAAGGATAAAATTAACAGGCGCTCACTAAACATACTTATCTAATTATTTTCTAATTCCCCAATTGTAGTATTTTAAAAACTACTCTTGATGCTTCTATATCTATGTAATCACAGATAATAACATTCAAAATTATTTGCATAAAAAATGGCGGACTAAAAAGTTCGCCATTTTTTGCATTACAAGTAGTAAGCAATTACTCTTTTACAAGCTTGGTTGTATAAACTACACCATTGTTGATTACCTGAACTGAATAAATACCAGCTGCAAGGTTTTCAATATTGTAGATGTTGTTGATACCAACGTTCTGGCTTGCAGAAACAACCTGACCGAGTGCGTTGATGATCTGGATCTGCATCGGATCGTTGTTTGTGCGGTTAACGCGGATGTTTACGCTCTGTGCAGCCGGATTCGGATATACAGCAACAAAATCGGTTTGTTCAACTTCATTCACACCGTTTACACCTGCAATATCATAAGAGAAAAGCAGGTTGGCTGTGCCCTGAAGTACACCAAAAAGAACAAGCGGGTTTGCGTTTACATAAACACCACCTGCGAGGTCGCCTGCTGTACCCATATCTGCAGTAACATCATGTATTACTGAAGTCGGTGCACCTGTTGAAATGCTGATTTGAACAAGGTCAGCATTGCTGGTAGTACCGGTTTGGTGGAAACCCCAGAGGTACGGACCGCCCGGTGATGCACCGTCGAATGCAAGACCGTAGGTAGCTGTTTGACCGTGTGTACCGGCGAGGATTGAATTAAGAACGTTTCCGTTCATATCAACCTGTGTGAAATCGGTAGCCCAGGTGCCTACCCAGAAACCACCTGCATTGCTGTTGGCTGTAGGATCGTAGGTGCAGTAACGAACGTTGGGAACAGAAGGTACGCTGATGGTTGCAGCAAGTGTTTGTGTTGTGGTATTGATCTTGTAGATGTTTGCGGTGTTGGCACCGGCATACACAAATGAGCCATCAGTAGTGAGTGAACGCACTCCTGTAACACCGGGAACGGTGAAAGAACTGGTTACTGATCCGGTTGCAGTTACAACAAAAAATGTATCTGTACCCCAACGAGAAACCCAGAAATTTAAACCAACAGGAACAACACCTGCATTACCTGTACCTGCACCGGCTGCTGTGATGTCGTGGCTGAAAAGTACTTGCCAGGGAGCCTGAACGGTAGGCGGAGGATTGTTGTTTCCGGTTGACGGAGCAACTTCAGCAGAGGGCACTGAAGGGCTTTGAGCGGTTGCTGTACCGAATACAAATAAGGCAGCAGCAAAGAGAGTAAAGGTTTTTTTCATGTCTGGTGATTTGGTTGTTTAAGAAGCTATAAATATAAAAAAAAGCGCTTTACTATTAACAATATCGTTACAGGAAAAAAGCTTTCTCTGCCTTATTTTACCTGAAATTCCGCCATTTCAACCTGAATGAAGGATCATAAAATAAAATGTCCGGCCACACACAGCCGGACATTTTCACACACAAACACAAACAAGGCGTTTCACACACTTATACCTTGCTGAGTAAATCCTTCACAATTGAAGAAATCATTTTTCCGTCGGCTTTGCCGCTGAGTTGTTTTGTGGCAGCGCCCATTACCTTACCCATATCAGCAGGTGATGATGCTCCGGTTTCGGAAATAATAGTTTGTAAAACGGCGCGCACTTCATCTTCACTCATTTGCTTGGGCAAATAACTTTCGATTACTGCTGCCTGAAACACTTCAACTTCGGCCAGTTCAGGACGATTCTGAGTGGTGTAGATATCAGCAGTTTCGCGACGTTTTTTCGCTTCTTTTTGCATTGCTTTAACAGCCGATTCTTCTGTGAGTCCTTCGGGTGAAGTTTTCAGCAGGAGCACAACCGACTTAATGGCGCGCAGCGCTTCGAGGCGCGGTGCGTCTTTGGCCAGCATTGCTGTTTTTATATCGGCGTTTATTTTTTCTTCAAGTTGCATTTCAATTTGTATTGCTCCGAAACTCAATCCACGTTGTCGTGCAGGAATGAGTTGTTCGGGCGGATTTCAACTTTCTTGTCTTCTGTTTCGGTGAGCGTAAAACGCGATACCTGTGACTCCGACGAATGTGCAACGTTGTCGAGCTGGATGTTGCGGCGCTTGTAGGCGGGCTCATTTTCCATTTCGTTCAGTCCCTGTGAAGTTTTGAGTTTCAGGCTCAGTTCTTTCAGTTTCTGAATGCGTTCCTGTGCTTTGCGCATTTGTTCTTCGGCCTCAACTTTTTTCATTTCAGGCTGAGGATTAACAATTGCAGCAGACTCAGGAGTTTTCGCGGCAACAGGTTCGGGAGTTGAAAACAGCACCGGTTCTTCGGTTTGTGCAAACAACTCATCGTTAGCAGGAGTATTGTTTACCGCTTCAGCGTTTGTAACTTCAAACGTAATGTTTTGCTGCTGAACCGGAGGCTCTGCAACATAGCGCTGCTGAATTTCTTCGGCTTTGGGCTCATCTTTTTTTACCAGAAATGGCTCCAGCGGATTATTGCTGTCGGCAACCGGTTCTGCTGCCGCAACAGGCTGCTGAACGGGTGCTTCATTAGAAAGATTGAGCACTACTTTGGTAGTTTCCGGTTTTGCCGAGTATTCGTATGCAACCGGATTTGAAGAGTTGAATCCTGTAGCGATGATGGTAACGTTTACCGAATCGCCGAGAGTCTCATCAACACCGTAGCCTTTGATAATTTCAGCAGTTTGTCCGGCAGCTTCCTGAATGTAATCGGTGATTTCGCCGAGTTCATCCATGGTAATTTCGGTAGCGCCTGAGATGATATTGAGCAGCACGTAACGAGCGCCGGTAATGTTGTTATCATTGAGCAGCGGCGAGCTGAGTGCCATTTCTACAGCGCGTGTTGCACGGTTTTCGCCTGATGCATTAGCAGAACCCATAATGGCTACACCGCTGTTGCGCATTACTGTGCAAACGTCGGCAAAGTCAACGTTGATCTGCTGTGTAAGGCTAATGATTTCGGCAATGCTTTTTGCAGCTGTCGAAAGCACATCATCAGCATGCGAAAACGCATCGCTGAGTTTCAGATTGCCGTACATCTCACGCAGTTTATCGTTGCACACCACAAGAAGTGTATCAACATTTTGCTTGAGTTGTTCGAGACCATCTTCGGCTTGCTGGCGGCGTTTCTTGCCTTCAAACATAAACGGCACAGTAACAATAGCTACTGTAAGAATGCCGAGTTCACGGGCAATGCCTGCAATAATTGGTGCTGCACCGGTTCCGGTTCCGCCGCCCATACCTGCTGTGATGAAACACATTTTGGTATTATTGGCAAGCAGGTTGCGGATGTCTTCGATGTTTTCAATAGCTGCATTGCGGCCCACTTCGGGAAGTGAACCAGCTCCGCGACCTTCGGTAAGTGCTGCGCCAAGTACAATTTTGTTCGGCACAGGACTCATATCGAGCGCCTGTTTATCGGTATTGCATACAACAAAATCAACGCCGCGAATTCCTTGGCGATACATATGATTTACGGCATTGCTGCCGCCGCCACCTACACCAATCACTTTTATGATTGAGGATTGTTCGGGAAGATCAAATTTCATAGCTTCTGTGTGTTGTGTGTGTTCGTTAGCCGTTTCTGCTGTAAACTCAGCAACAGCGGCTGTTATTTCAGGGGTAAATTCTGCAACCGGTTCGGCAGTTGCTGCAAATTCATGTATTTCGTTTTCAACCTCAGCTTCAGTTTGTGAAGCCGTTTCTGTTTCGTTAACAAGAAATTCTTCGGCAATGTCTCCGATAATTTCTTCCTGTGCGGTGATATTTACTTCTTGCTCAGCACTCAGAAATTGATCGGTAACTTCAATTTCTGATTCAGCACTAATTTCATTCTCACTAAACGATTCAATCGTTTGAATATTGGCTGCCGAAGCTGTCATTTCAGGCATTTCAACAGTTTCTGCATCCGAAAAAGGTTCAGCTGCTGTTCCTTGTTCGGCGGCAAGAATTCCATCCCAGTTCATATCCGGCTCTTCAGCATAAGCTGATGTGTTGGTGATGTCCCAGGTAAATGCAGAGGTTTCTTCGGCATTCTGCAAAGCGTCGGAATTGGCCTGTGCAGCGGCTTCCGAAGCCACATTCTCCGGCTGTGTCTGATCGCCTTCGTTCAGGAATTTCTCCTGAGCGTCATCGAATGTGTCGAAAATGCTGTAGTTGTCCATTTGACGTTTGCATATAAAATCGTGGAAAATTAGTTCACCTCTATTTTATATTAGCGAAAGGTTACACTAACTTACTAACCGGCAATTGTTCATTACTGTTGTTAACAACAGCAGGCTGTACAGACCAACAGACAATTGAAGAATTTGTGTGTCAAACATCACTCAAAAAAAATGGCGAACCGGTTGGTTCGCCATCAAGTATTTTCAGTTTCGTAAAAACTTAACCGTTCGATTCTTCTTCGAACCACTGTTTACCTTTTGTGAAAATCTGGTCAAACCAATTGCCTTTTGTTTTTTTAGAATGCGTCTGTACTTTGGGTTTTTCCTCTTCTTTCTTGTAAACCGGTTCGTCACCGATTCCACGCATCACAAGGCCAACGCCGGTTGCATACATCGGACTAGTAATTTCTTCGGAGCTGTTGGCAAGGTGTTCGTTGGGGTAACCAACGCGGGTATCCATGCCGGTTACAAATTCGATCAGCTGAGTAATATGCTTCAGTTGTGATCCGCCGCCGGTAACTACAATGCCGGCAATCAGTTTTTTCTCGAAGCCAGAATTACGAATTTCGTAATACACATGCTCAACAATTTCTTCCATGCGCGCCTGAATAATGTGCGCAAGGTTTTTAACTGAAATTTCTTTGTGCGGACGACCGCGCAAACCCGGAATAGAAACAATTTCGTTTTCCTGATTTTCGCTGGCCAGTGCCGAACCGAATTTCACTTTCAGCAGTTCGGCCTGTGTTTTAATAATGCTGCAACCTTCTTTTATATCTTCGGTTATGATGTTGCCGCCAAACGGAATTACTGCTGTGTGGCGGATAATACCATCATGGAAAATAGCAACATCAGTTGTGCCGCCGCCAATATCCACAAGCACTACACCGGCTTCTTTTTCTTCATCGCTCAATACAGCATCGGCTGATGCAAGAGGCTCAAGTGTGAGGTCTGCAACTTCGAGACCTGCTTTGTTCACACACTTGTAAATATTTTTTGCAGCAGCTACTTGTCCGGTAATGATATGGAAATTGGCCTCCAGTCGAGTACCTGCCATGCCAATCGGATTTTTGATACCAACTTCTGCATCAATAATATATTCCTGCGGCAGAACGTGAATAATTTCTTCGCCCGGCGACATCACCAAACGATACATATCTTCAATCAGTTCATCAATGTCTTTCTGACTGATTTCATCGTCGATACTGCGGCGGGTTTTCATGCCGCGGTGTTGAAGGCTTTTGATATGCTGTCCGGCAATACCAACATTCACCACTTTAATATCCACACCCGATTTAGTGCTGGCTTCGGCAACCGCTTCTTTAATTGAACGCACGGTTTCGTCGATATTGAGAACAACGCCGCGGGCAACGCCAAGCGACTCTGCTTTACCAATGCCGAGGATTTCTATTTTACCGTGACTCGTGCGTCGTCCCACAAGGACAGCAATTTTTGTGGTTCCGATATCGAGGCCTACAACAATTTCAGATTCCATTGGTTTCGGGCTTTTTTGTGCAAACAATTTGGTGATGGTACTGGAGGTCTATTGTGCTGTATTTATTCCACGCACCGGTGTGTCGCAAACCATCCTGATAAAACACGCGGAGCTTGGCAAATTTTTCATCAAGCGCTGCAATGTTTCCGAGAATAATGCGGTGAGCACCCACACGCGGAATGAGCTCAAAGGTACAATCCTGCCGAATGTAAATCTGAGCAATTTGTGAACGTAGTAACGTGTCATTGTCAATAACCCGGCAAAGATGCCAAATATCATCGGCTAGAATTGGTGATTTCAATGCCGAATCAACGGAGGTTTTGTTGAGTTCACGTCCCTGCAATCTACCGTAAGTTTCGTTAATAAAACCCGTTACCGGCGTAACTGTTGCGGTGTATTCACTCATCCACGGCATCACAAAACCATAATCGTCGATGTAATATGATTCGTTATTCGATGTAATGACGCGACAAATCGGGCGGCGCTGCGTGATGTTGATGTTTACCTGACAATCAACACTCATAAACGCTTCTGCATTTTGCACGGAAGGCAGTGAGTTCAGCCAATTTTCGAGAGCCGGAATACTGATTTCGGAAACTGGTTTACCAACAGGTGAATCGCCGCTTTCGCGCATAAGTCGATACACATCATCGGTAGTGATAAAAAGTTGATCTGCAGCAGCAGGCTGGCGATTAATTGTAACATTAATTTTCCCGCAAACCCTTTCACTGTGCTGTTTCAGGGCAAAACTTGTAATCAGTACAGCACCAAGTGCCAGCACCGACCAAAGCGCAATACTCAGAATGCGTTTCATGATGCTGAACTGTTTATGGTTTCACGTAATGCGTTTTCTATCGGTGCCGCCAATTGATCGATATCGCCGGCACCCATTGTAAGCACAACTGTGCAGGATGAATTGACTGCTGCATGAATGGCTTCAGTTTTTGCTGCAACTTTTGCTTTCGGACCAATTAAACCGGCAAGGACTGCTGAGGTAATTCCTTCAATTGGTTTTTCGCGAGCAGGATAAATATCAAGCAGCAGCACTTCATCAAGTGTAGCCAATACATCAGCAAACTCCTGCATGAAATCGCGTGTGCGGCTGAAAAGATGCGGCTGAAAAATGCCTATGATTTTTTGACCGGCAAACAATTCGCGGGCCGATGAAATGCAGGCGTTAAGTTCAGCAGGATGATGACCGTAATCGTCGATATATGTTTTTTGTGCCGAACGGAAACGATATTCGAATCTCCGGCCAACACCTTTAAAAGAAGCCAATCCGAGGCGAATTCCATCTTCATCTGCTCCTGCAGTAATAGCCAGAGCCGAAGCTGCAACTGCGTTTTCAACATTGTGACGGCCGGGTAAACCTAATGTCAGGTTTTCCCATTTATTGCCGTGATGGTTCAACGAAAACTCGTAATACCCATTGTTAATGCGAATATCAGAAGCAAAGAAATCGCAAGCCGGATCATCCAGCGAATATGTATGAACAGCTTGTTCGCTTTCGCTATCCAGCAGTTTTACTACTTCAGGCTTTGTAATTACTTTACCGCCTGGTTGAATTTGCGAAGCAAATTTCCGATAGGTGGCATACATTTCCTGTGTATCTCCGTAAATATCGAGATGATCGGCATCAACAGAAGTAATTACAGAAAAGGTAGGATGCAGCCAAAGAAATGAACGGTCATATTCGTCGGCTTCAACCACTACAATGTTGCTGAACAAATCAGCATCTTCTTTTCCGAGATTATTTCCGAGCAAAAGATTTGTTCCGTAGTTGCCTGATATTCCGCCGAGAAATGCAGAACAATCTATACCTGCACTTCGCATAAGATGCGCAGTAAGTGTAGTCGTCGTTGTTTTTCCGTGCGTACCTGCAATTGCAAACGTGCGTGTAGCTTCGGCAATGAGTCCGAGCACCTGTGCACGTTTCATCAGTGTATATTCGTGTTCACGAAACCAAACTAATTCGGCATGGTCAGCCGGAACAGCTGGAGTCCAAACTACAACTGTTTTTTCTTTTGCGGTATGATTTCGTAATTCAAGCGGAATGCTGTTTACAGATTCTTCGTAATAAACAGTAATACCTTCCTGCTGAAGTGTACGTGTAAGTTGTGTTTCTGTTTTATCGTAACCACTTACCTGTTTGCCCATCGCATGAAAGAAACGGGCAAGCGCACTCATACCGATGCCTCCGATACCGAGAAAGTGTATATGTGTGCAGGCATTCAGGTTCATGACTGTCGGCGGAGAATTAGCGATGTTACTTCTGATGCAATGCGCTGTGCCGCGTCAGGAATAGCAAGTGTTGTAATCATTTCCGTGAACTGAGTCCGGCGATGATCATCATTTACCAACTTGATAAGTTCGGTTACGAGATGCTGTGCAGCATCGGAATCTTTTACCAGTAAACCCGCGCCTTTGTTTACAAGAGCAAGTGCGTTTTTGGTCTGATGATCTTCGGCAACGAATGGAGAAGGAACAAAAATCACCGGCTTGCTTACAATGGCTAATTCAGAAATAGAACTTGCACCTGCACGCGAAACAACAATATCTGCGACAGAATATGCATAATCCATTTCGCGGATAAAAGCATGTGCATGAATATTGTTTCCCTGAAAATTAGAAGCAAGCTGCTGTGCTTTCGGAGCCCAGGCTTCACCGGTTTGCCAAAGCAACTGAATACCGGATTCCGAAATTCGTTGCAGCCCCGCTCCTATTGCTTCGTTTACTGTACGTGCGCCAAGACTTCCGCCAATAACAAGCACAACAGGTCGCTCGCCGTCGAGCTTAAATTTCTCAAGGGCACGGGCGCGTTTTCCATCGAGTTTCAGAATATCCTGCCGAACCGGGTTTCCGGTAATAAGCAGTTTTTCTTTCGGGAAAAAGCGTTCCATTGAATCATACGCAACACAAATTTTATCAACCTGTGAAGCCAGAAGTTTACTTGTAATTCCGGGATATGAATTTCCTTCGTGAATAAGTGTAGGCACATCAGCACGCGCAGCAACACGCAGCATCGGACCGCTTGCATATCCGCCGGTACCAATTACCGCATCGGGTTTAAACTTGCGGAGAATACGGCGGGCATTGATCAAACTGCTGATAACTTTAAACGGAAACGAAAGATTATCAACTGTAAATCTGCGCTGAAGTCCGCTGATCCAGAGGCCTTCAATGGCATAACCGGCGGCAGGAACTTTTTCCATTTCCATGCGACCTTTTGCACCGACAAATAAAAATTCAGCATCGGGGTGCATTTCTTTCAATGCGTTGGCAATAGCAATGGCCGGAAAAATATGTCCTCCCGTTCCGCCTCCGCTGAGAATAAATTTAAGCGGTCGCAAGCTCGCCTCCTTTCTCATCTTCGGGCTGTGCATCTTCGCCGGTTTCAGTTTCGCGGCTTACACTAAGAATAACGCCAACCGCAATGCTCGAAAACAGCAGTGATGTTCCGCCCATACTTAAAAACGGTAAGGGCTGGCCGGTAACCGGAAACAGATTTACAGCTACAGCCATATTTATCAATCCCTGAAAAACTAACTGAAACGAAAGTCCGAATGCTAATAAAGCTCCGAATGTTTTTTTACTTTTCGTGGCTACACGTATTCCTCTGAAAAGCAGAATGAGATACAGCAGCGTGATTCCGATGCCGCCGATTACTGAGCCGTATTCTTCAATAACAATAGCATAAATAAAATCAGAATACGGGTGCGGGAGAAAGTTGCGCTGTGTACTGTTGCCAGCACCTTTGCCCATAACACCGCCAGTTGCGATGGCAATTTTAGCCTGATTTGATTGAAAATTTTTATCGTCGTTTGCGGCTTCGTTACCGGTTACGAAATTTACAATTCGGTTTTTCCACGTATCAAGACGCGGCAATGCTTTCGGAAATGCAGCACCGAGTAAGATCAGCAATCCAAAACCGGCAACTGCAATTCCTGCAACTTTACCGATATGCGCAAGCGGCACACCTCCGATAAACATAAGGATGCAGCATGTAGTAAACAACAATGCTGAAGTTGAAAAGTTGGCAGGAAGAATAAGCAGACAAACTACTGCTACCGGAGCCATTATTTTAATCAATACTTTTTTGAAGTCTTTCAGATCATTCTGATTCTGCGAAAGCACACGACCGAGATACATCAGCAATGCAAGTTTGGCAAAGTCGGAAGTTTGAAATGTAAGACCTGTTCCGGGAATCGCAATCCAGCGATCTGCATTGTTCAGGTTTGTTCCGCCTGCCAAAGTATAAAGCAGCAATGGCAAAGAGAGAATAAGCAGGATCTGCGATATTCGTGAAAAGTAGGTGTAGCGAATTTTATGTGTGAAATACATCAGGATCATTCCCAGCAAAATAATCTTGCCGTGTTTGAACAGATAGTATTCTGTATCGCCCGAATGGTGCTTGTAGGCAAGCGTTACAATTGAGCTGTAAACAGCCAGCAACGAAAGCAACGAAAGCAGCACAACGATCATCCAGATCACTTTGTCGCCTTTGAAATAACTGAAAAGATTCATTGCTTTCGTTTACTGACTTATTGATTTACTGAGAATTTCTGCAGCACGGTGCTGCGGAAACGGTTGCCTCTGTTTTTGTAATTATCAAACGGATCGTAGCTCGGACATCCCGGAGCAAACAATACTGTCTTCACCTCACCGCGGGCAAGAATAGCGGCATTATCAACTGCATCTTTCAGATCAACAGCCTGAATAATCATTGGCACATGATCGGCAAATGTTTTGAAATATTTCCACGGTGTAGAACCGAGGCAAATCACAGCACTGACTTTTTCACCGGCAAGCGAAGTCAGTTTCTGATGATCGTCGGCACGATCAGTTCCGCCAATAATAAGCACAACAGAACCCGGAACATCACGCAGAGCCATCCAAACCAAATCAACACTGGTTGCTATTGAGTGGTTGATCCAGTTTACTCCGCGCTGCTCTGTTATCACTTCGAGGTGATGAGCACTGTCGCCCTGCGTTTTTACACGCATACGCAGCATTTCTTCGTGCAGCGAAATATCCTGCTGTTTGATATTATTTTCGTGATGATTCATGCACCTACATTTTACTTGATTAAAGTCCGCGAACAGCAGCCTTGAACTGGCGGCCACGGTCTTCGTAGTTTTCGAACATATCAAAGCTGGCACAGGCTGGTGAAAGCAGCACTGAATCGCCTTTGGTAGCCAGACGATACGAAAGCGCTACAGCTTCCTGTGCAGAACCGGCTTCAACAATAGTTTCAACGCGGCCACCGAAAGCTGCAATAATTTTACTGTTGTCTTTGCCGAGGCATACAATGGCTTTCACTTTCGACTGCACAAGTTCGAGCAGCGATTCGTAATCATTGCCTTTGTCAACACCGCCAACAATCCACACCACCGGCGTGTTCATGCTTTCGAGAGCATACCAGGTTGAGTTCACGTTTGTCGCCTTAGAATCGTTAATGAAGTCGATGTTATTGATACGTGAAACGAATTCGAGCCGGTGTTCAACGCTCTGAAAATCGGAAAGGCTTTCGCGGATAGCATCTTTACGAACTTCGAGCAGACGGGCAGCAATGCCGCCGGCCATCGAGTTGTAAACGTTGTGCTTGCCTTGCAACGCAAGTTCTTCGATGGTCATAGTTATTGGGTTTTTATGGATGTTAATAATGATTTCGTTGTTGGTATTCAGATAAGCGCCTTCCTGCTGCAATTCCTGCTTGATGCTGAAAGGATATTTTGTTGCATTGATCGTGTATTTATGCATCTCACGCAGGGTCACTTCATCGTCTGCGCAATACACAAATGCATCTTCTGGCCGTTGATTTTGTGCAATGCGAAACTTTGCAGCGGCGTACTTCTCCATTTGGTATTCGTAGCGATCAAGATGATCGGGTGTGATGTTGAGCAGCACAGCTATATCAGCACGGAACTGATACATATCGTCGAGCTGAAAACTGCTTAACTCAAGCACATACACATCATGCTTTGCTTCGGCAACGAGCTTTGCAAAACTGTGTCCCACATTCCCGCCGAGCGCGGCATTTACACCAGCTTTCTGAAGAATGTGGTGTGTGAGCGTTGCAGTAGTTGTTTTGCCATTGCTGCCTGTAATGCAAATTGTTTTTGCATTGGTGTAACGCCCTGCAAATTCGATTTCAGAAACAACCGGTATGCTTTGCGAACGAAGCTGCTTAATCAGGGGCACTGTTCCGGGGATACCGGGACTTTTAATCACTTCATCAGCATTCAGAATAAGCGATTCGGTATGCTGCTTCTCTTCCCAGCGGATTTCATTTTTTGAAAGAACGTCTTTGTATTTCTGATGAATTGCACCTTTGTCAGAAACAAATACATCATACCCCTTCTGCTGAGCCAGAAGAGCTGCACCTGTACCGCTTTCGCCGGCGCCGAGTATGACAATGCGTTTCATTTCAGTTTACTTTTCTTTATTAGCGAAGCTTGAGTGTTGCAATAGCTACAATGCCGAGAATGATGCCCACAATCCAAAAGCGAGTTACAATCTTGGATTCGTGAAATCCTTTTTTCTGGTAATGATGGTGAAGCGGCGACATCAGGAAGAGCCGGTTTGCTTTCGCATAATCGATACCGTATTTGCGCTTACGATATTTGAATACCGCAACCTGAAGTACAACTGAGAGATTCTCAACAAGGAAGATTCCGCATACAATAGGAATCAACATTTCTTTGCGAATTGCAATCGCAAACGTTGCTATAATTCCGCCTAATGCCAGACTTCCTGTGTCTCCCATAAACACCTGGGCAGGGAAAGCATTGTACCAGAGAAATCCAACACAGGCTCCAACAAATGCACCAATGAAGATTACCAGCTCACCGGTATCGGGGATATACATGATGCTGAGATAATCAGCAAAAATTGTGTTACCCGATACATAAGCCAGAATGCCCAGCACCACACCAATAATAGCCGATGTGCCCGCCGCAAGTCCGTCGATACCATCTGTTACATTAGCTCCGTTGGAAACAGCCGTGATAATGAATATCACAATCAGCACAAACAAAATCCAGCCATACTTTCGTGCTCCTTCACCAAAAACACCGAGCAGATCATTGTAATCGAACTCATTATTTTTTACAAACGGAATTGTTGTTGTGAGCGATTTGGTTTCTTTCTTCGAGTATTCCGGGAAACCAAGATCAGCGCAGCCGTCATCTAACTTTCCGGGATCGCTGGTGAGTGAAAGCATTTGTTTGTTATCCGTCGAAATTTTCTCGCGAACAACAACACCTTCATTGAAATAAAGTGTAAGCCCTACAATTAATCCGAGACCTACTTGCCCCATTACTTTAAACTTGCCGTGCAATCCTTTTTTATCTTTCTTGAATACTTTGATGTAATCATCAAGAAAGCCAATAGCGCCAAGCCATACTGTAGTAATGAGCATGAGGATGATATACACATTGCTCAGCTTGGCAAACAATAGTGTTGGGATTACAATTGCTGAGAGAATAATGAGACCGCCCATTGTAGGTGTTCCCTGCTTCTCCGACTGGCCCTGCAAACCAAGATCGCGGATTGTTTCGCCAACCTGTTTTTTCTGAAGCAAACGAATGAGACGCTTACCCAAAAGCACGGTGATAATAAGCGAGGTTATTACCGACATTGCTGCACGGAAAGAGATGTAACGAAACACCCCTGCTCCGGGAAAATCAAAGCTATCGTTAAGCCAGTCGAAGAGATAGTACAGCATGGTCAGTCTTCGGTGTTAAGCGTTTCTTTAAGTATTTCCATATCATCAAAAGGATGTTTCACCCCGTTGATTTCCTGGTATTTCTCGTGTCCCTTACCGGCAACAAGAATGATGTCGCCGGGTTTGGCAAGTGCCACTGCTGTACGAATTGCTTCGCGGCGGTCAACAATGGCCAGTGTATTGCGTGCATACTGAATGTCAACGCCCTGCTGCATTTCAGCAAGAATTGCTGCGGGCTCTTCTGTACGCGGATTATCGGATGTAAGCAATACGCGATTACTATTTTCGCAGGCAATACGCGCCATAACCGGACGTTTAGCTCTGTCGCGATCACCACCGCAGCCGGCTACTGTAATTACCTGCTCGTTTCCAGTGCGGATGTCGGCAATAGTTTTCAGCACATTGAGTAATGCATCAGGTGTATGTGCATAATCTACAATGCCGGTAATTCCGCTTGCACTGCGCACATACTGAAACCGGCCTTCAACAGGTCCGAGCGTACTCAGTGTTGTAAGTACATGCATTCTGTCCTGACCGAGCAGCAGCGCAGCGCCATAAACAGCAGTAAGGTTATAAGCATTAAAACTGCCGATGAGTTTGCTCCAGAATTCGGTACTGTCCATACTCAGCTGCAATCCCGAAAACTGATTTTCGATAACACGGCATTTGAAATCGGCCACATTACGAACTGAATAGCTTCGTTTTAATGCGCGTGTATTTTGCACCATAATTGCTCCGTTCACGTCGTCGCGGTTTACAAGTGCAAATGCATCAGACGGAAGCATATCAAACAACATTTTCTTTGCTTTGATGTAAGCATCGAAAGTTTTATGGTAATCGAGGTGATCGTGCGTGATATTAGTAAACACCGCACCGGCGAACATCACACCCGATACACGTCCCTGCACAAGCGCATGTGAGCTTACTTCCATAAATGCGTAGCGGCAGCCGGCGTCAACCATGCGGCGCAGCAAACGGTTCAGCTCGATAGCATCAGGTGTTGTATGCGTTGCAGGAATTTCTTCACCGTTAATCATATTGGCAACGGTGGTAAGCATACCTGCTTTATAGCCAAGTGCACGGAACAAACGGAACAATAATGTAACCGTAGTGGTTTTTCCGTTAGTGCCTGTAACACCAATTAATTTGAGCTGATGCGAAGGCTGGTCGTAAAAATTAGCAGCAATTATTCCAAGTGCTTGACCACTGTCGGCAACTTTTATATAGGTAATGCGCGGATTTATTTCTTCCGGAAATTCCTCGCATACTATTGCTGCAGCACCCGATTCAATTGCTTTTTGAATAAACCCGTGTCCGTCGGCCTGTGTGCCGCGAACTGCAATGAATAAGGCATCTTTCTCAACCCGACGAGAATCGAATGTAATGGCCGTAATAGCCACGTTAGTCGATCCCGTTACTTCGAGCAGACTTGCTTTATACAGTATGTCGCGTAGCAATTTCATAGCGCGAGTTCGAGAATTACTTCTGTTCCTTTTTTAATTATTGTGCCCGGCGGCAACGATTGCCGCGATACGGTTCCTGAACCAATCAGTTTTACACGCATGCCTCTGTTTTCAAGCAGTGCGAGGCAATCGGCAGCATTCATTCCCCGGAGATCAGGCATTGTGCCGGAGCTTAGTTTCTGATCCGGATTTGATGTTGTTGCAGCGTAAGCAGCGCCTGATATACTAAGCGCGGTTACAGAACCCGGGGGCTGCTGCGGAGCAGGTAAACCAAGTTGTTTAACTGCGGTTAATGTTGGCTCTGCAAAACCTTTTTGAACCGGAGGTAATGAAGCCTGAATCGGACTTTCATTTACTGCACGGTGGATATCAAGCTCGGTTGCATAAATACGATCAGCAATCTGTTTGAAAATCGGACCGGCAACTGCTCCGCCATAGTAAGCATCACCGGAAGGTGCGTTTACAATTACGATGCAGGAATACTTAGGTTTATCAGCCGGAAAATAACCAACAAATGATGCCTGATAGGTAACACCGTTTTGGCCTCTGTAAGCATTTCCCTGTGCAATCTGAGCAGTTCCGGTTTTCCCGGCAACCTTATAAATAATACTACCCATATTTTTTGCAGTACCATTCTTAACCGTACCTTCAAGAAGCCTTCTTGCTTTTGCAATTGTTTGAGGTTTGGCTATTGCCGGATTAATAACTTCCGGTGCATAAACTTTGATTGTTTTGCCTTTATCGCGGACTTCTTTCACAAACATTGGCTTCACCATAACACCATTATTAGCAACTGCATTATAGAGTGTGAGAGTTTGCAGCGGTGTAACGAGCGATTCATAACCAATAGAAACCCACGGCAGCGAAACGCCCGACCAGTCACGATCTTTCGGGTCTTTAATGCGTGAGCGGCCTTCGCCGGGAAGAGTAATTCCTAACTTTTTCCCAAGTCCGATCTTGTGCAAACCATCAGTAAACTGTTTCGGATTTTTTGCAAATGCTTTATGCACAAGTCTTGAAATCCCAACGTTTGATGATTCCCAGAAAGCTTCTTCGGCAGTAACCAGATTCTTTTTTGGTGTATGCGAATCTTTCATGATGCGGTCGAAAAAGCGATACTGTCCGCCGTTAAGATCAACCTGATCGTCAAGATCAATTAGCCCGGCATCCATTCCAACAAGCATTGAAGCAAGCTTAAATGTTGAGCCCGGCTCACGCGCATCGCCAATAGCGTAGTTGTAACTTTCTTTGTACACGCCAGAATCGGCACGAGTAAGGTTGGCAATAGCGCGAATTTCTCCGGTGGCTACTTCCATCAGCACACAAGTTCCGTAACGTGCATTGTGCTGCGCCAGTGAGTTCATCAACGCATTCTCAGCAACATCCTGAATATTGATGTCGATGGTTGTGATTATGTCTTTGCCGTCTTGCGGTTCAATTTCATTTTCATCATTCAGCGGCATGTATGCACCTGCGGCAATGCGGCGCATCAAACGTTTTCCGCCCACACCGGTAAGCAGCGAATCGTAAGCACCTTCGAGACCAACTTTAAGTGTGTCTTTGATATAACCGATTGTACGCGCAGCCAATGTGCGGAAAGGCAATTCGCGGCGGTTCGACTGGATGTATATAAAACCTCCGCGATAGCGTCCGCAGCGGAACAGCGGAAGTTTTTTCAGTTCCTGAAGTGTGTTGTAAGAAACTCCGCGGCAAATCTCAACATACCGGTCGCTGTCGTTGCGGGCACGCATGAGTTCGCGTGTATAATCGCGTGCTGTTTTTTTCTGATACGGTTCGAGCAAACGCTCAAGCGCCGGAGCAAGGCGTGAGATGCTGTCTTCAAACCCGGCATCATCAATAAAAACATTTGCGCGGGTATCAACACCAATATTGTAATAGGGTAATGATGTGGCGAGCAGGCTTCCGTCAACAGCAAAAATGTTTCCGCGAACAGCTTCAATGTCCATTTCGCGAACGGTAAAATTTTCGGCTTCTTTCTTCCAGTAATCGCCCTGTACAAACTGAATGTAAAAGACACGGCCAATCACCGCCAGTGCAAAAACTGCACTGCAGATGTACACGAGGTACACACGGCGAAGTATGTCTTTCTGCATTTCCATGATTAATTCTTTACTAGTGTATCTGCAACAAGCAGATGATTAATTACAATTTTCTGCGGCGGCTCCAGCGATTCTTTAAGTCCTGCAGCCTCGGTGCGGCGAGCCACTTCCGATTGTTTGCTGATGAACATGAGATCGGATTTGGCAATGATGTAGGCCGAGCGCAGTTCTTTTATTTCGTTTCCGATGCGGTTTATTTTTCTGATTTGCTCTTCAGCGTAATAACCGTTAGCGATGTAGAGCAACGTAATCAGGGTTATAAAAAAGATGAACGGCAATGAGCGGATCACGTATTCACGGGAAAGAAAAGAGCCGCTGATAACGGAGCCAACTGTGCGGACAACCCGGCCAGACTTTACCGTTTTGGTTGTCTTCTCAGCAGGTTGTTGCTGTTGTGGTTTTTCTTTTATCGTGTTTTTTGTCATGCCGCTGTTTGCGGTTTTTCTGCTGTTCTTAGTTTCGCGCTTCGTGCGCGTGAATTTTCTTCCAGTTCTTCATCGCCCGGTGTAACGGGCTTGCGGTTTACAGGCTCCAGCGGTCGAATCAGATTTCCGTAGAAATCTTTTTCCGCATCATCATCGAAGTTTCCAGTGCGGAAAAAATGTTTCACTAACCGATCTTCGAGCGAGTGATAGCTGATTACTGCAATACGTCCGCCGGGCTTGAGCACTTCTGCTGACTGCGTGAGCAAGGCTTTCAGCGCTTCGAGTTCGCCGTTTACTTCTATCCGCAGCGCCTGAAATACTTGGGCGAGATATTGATTTTCGCGGCCGCGTTTCATGCAGGGTGCAATTGCAGCTTTAAGTGCAGCAATTGTATCTATCGGCTGCTCTTCGCGGGCTTTGATGATTTGCCGGGCGAGTTGCGGAGCGTTATCTACTTCGCCGTACTGACGAAAAATGCTGCGCAACTGAAACTCTTCGCTCACTGCAAGTACATCAGCAGCAGTAACAGGCTGCTGACGGCTCATGCGCATATCAAGCGGTCCGTCGAAGCGTGTCGAAAAGCCACGCTCGGCAACATCAAACTGATGCGATGAAACACCGAGATCAGCCAGCAGACCATCAATCGCAGGGATTCCGTGCAGGCGAAGAAAATTTTTCAGGTACTTGAAATTTTGCTTCACCAGCATGAATCTCGGATCGTCAATTGCATTTGCTTCGGCATCGGCATCCTGATCAAAAGCCAGGAGTTTTCCGTTTTCGCCGAGCTGCTGCAATATGCCGCGCGAGTGGCCGCCACCGCCAAATGTCACATCAACGTAGATGCCGTTGGGGCGGATAGCAAGCGCCTCCAAACTCTCATGGAAAAGAACGGGTTTATGGTAGCTCGACATCATCGTTACGGTTACCCATGCTGCCCATTACATCTTCTGCCAGATCTCCGAAATCAATTGCCGGGTCATTGATCGCTTGTTCGTAGCGGTCTTTATCCCAGATCTCGATCATGTTCACCGCTGCCGACATCACAATGTTTTTAGAGATTCCTCCAAACGTCATCAGGTCTTTGGGCAACAGCAAACGGCCGGTAGTATCCAGCTCAACGGGCTTCACACCGGCATTAAACATGCGGATGAAGTCAACATTCTTCTTCTTAAAGCGATTGAGTTTGTTCACGTCTTTCACCATTGCTGTCCACTCATCCATAGTGTACAACTCAAGGCATTTCTGAAACACACTTCGCTTCACCACAAACCCTTTATCGAGCACCGGCTGCAACTGCTTTTTGAACGCAACAGGGAGCAGCAAGCGCCCCTTTGCATCCAAACTGCATTCATACACACCGATGAGACTCAACATGAGATTTCTGGCTTTAGAACTACAAAGTAGAGGAATCTTCCCCACATTTCCCCACATCTCCCCACTTTTGTTGAAAACTTTCCCAAAAACCCGCAAAACATGACCAGTAATTAACAATTCAGAATCTTTCAAATGCTTAGTTAATTGTGAATTACAGCCTTTTTAGCCTCATTTTAAGGAATAAAAAGAAATGGCATTACTGGTGGGAATTTGATTTCCTATAAAAGCAGGGTGCAAGTCATATTTGTACCCAACTAAAAATTATCAAAAAGCACATTTTATTAGTATTTTATTCATTTTCAATAATTTAATCAACAAACGAATTCAATTAAAAAACATAGCTATTTGAATAATTTACCAGAAGTGGGGAAAAGTGGAGTTTGCTCAAAACGAACCCTGAACACGTAATAATCAATTGAAAATCAAGATTATATAAAAACCGAGTGTATTCCTCAAAAAGGAAACACTTTCCACTCAACACTTTTAATTCAACACTCAACATTCAACACTCAACATTTTGAAAAGGGAGTATTTCTTCGCGGGTAGAAATGCCTGAATTATGCTGGTTATTAACAGATTCTGGTGGTTGTACGGTGATCAGTGTAGATTGCCGAACCAACAGCTAAAACCATGAAAACAAAAACACTATTTTTTATTGCTGCTGCCGGCTTTATGCTTGCAATGCTTCCACAAGGCTGCGGTGGCGAGTCTGAAACATCAACTACAACAGGAGTTGCGCCGTTAGTACCGTCGCTGAGTCCTGATATGCCCATTGATTTACCTGATTCACCGGCCACACAGCAGCAGTTTACTATGTTCGGCTGGCAGTCGTTTATTGCGCTCAACTGGCCAGCCCGGCTTGATCAGCGCGGTCTGCCGGACACTACAAAATCATTCGGAGCAGGCGGCCCAGTGGTTTGGGAAACATTCAAATCAAAAGACGAAACGTTTTTGCCCAACGCAATTGATCCGGGCAACTGGAATACACCCGGGCAAAATCTCACAAAAAAACGATTGCGCCATTTTTCAAAAATTTCGATTGACTCAATGGGCGCAAACACCGGCGGAAATGCTGATGAATTTGATCAGGCCGATGGTGGTTATCCGCTTATCGATCAGGACTCGAACTTCGTTACGTATGAAATTCTGATCAATGAATCGGAATACACTTATGTTCGTCAGAATCAATACTACAACGGTATCAATCAAAAGAATGATGTACACGATTCATCATTTGTAATTCCGCCCAAAGGCCCGAACTCTGATGCAGATACCGCGCTTATGAGTTTGCTTCCGCCGGATGCGCGTTATGGTGCAACCGAACTCAAAGCCGCTTGGCGCGTGATTCCGAAGGATATGCCGGCATCACAGCGCGAACGTTACTATCGCCGCCCTGCAATACGCGAATTGCCGGGAGATTTAACCGATACCGTTGAGCTTGGCCTTGTAGGTCTTCACATTCTGCGCCTCACCCGCTCCACACACGCAACCTGGTTCTGGGCTACGTTTGAGCATGTTGATAACGATGTTATTTTACCACAATACGGCGGAACGCCTCCTGCAACACCAACATTTAATCCCGGTCCGAGCGGAACTCCTGCTCCGCCTTATCCGGCAGGATTCTGCTACAATACAACCAACTGCGATTCAACAAAATTGCCTCCTGTAATTTCACCAACACAAGTTGGTTTACCTTCATTGCCGCCGGTTAATGTTTCGCGAATTACACCCATTAACTCGCTTGTAGATTCGTTAAATAAAGTCTATTTCAGTTTGTTCAGAGGTACCGTTTGGCAATATTACCGCATGATTGGTGTGCTTAATCAGGTGCCAACCGGAAATGCAAACACAGCAGTTCCGAATGCTCCGGGTACATTTGTAAATGCGTTTCCGCTGCCCAACATCACAATGGAAACTTATGCGCAAATAAACTATCCGAGCAGCACATCCAGCATAGCATTTGCGAGTAACTGTGTATCCTGTCACGGTTTCGGATTTCCGCAATATTTCAGCAGCGATAAAAGCTGGGCGCGAAGCGAATATCAAATCTTCACCTTCCTGCTGGGCGATGCTGCTACAGATACTGCAGCAGCCCGCAAGCCCCGCGTAAAAAGGCTCAGCGAGGCCGACAAGCCTAAAAATTAACATTTCGGTTTGGTTTGGTTAACCGGCATCGGGCTGATTCTGCAAACGAATCAGCCCGATGTTTTTTAGGACAGGATGCTGTTTTCAAAACGCTGCTTACCTTTGGGGCAATGGCAGATAAGTTTATTGACATTGAAAAAATAATAGCCTCTAAAAATCCGAAGCTGCTGAAATGGCTGCCCGGTTTTTTGCTGCGCTACATCAAACGCATCCTTCACGAGAAAGATGTGAATGTGTTTATGGAGCAAAACGGACATCTCAAAAATTTTGAATTTGTTCGTGCTGTTTTAAAAGAGTTTGGCGTTACACTCATTGTAAAAGGTCTCGAAAACATTCCCGCTTCCGGCCGCTGCATTATTGCTGCAAACCACCCGCTGGGCGGGCTCGACGGTCTTGCACTGATGGAAGCTGCCGGACAAAAACGCCCGGATATTCAGTTTCTGGTGAATGATATTCTGATGAATCTGAAAAGCCTCGATGAACTGTTTGTACCGGTAAATAAACACGGTGCGCAGTATGCAATGGACTCAATCAATAATGCCTACAAATCAGACCGCCCTGTGTTGGTATTTCCGGCCGGATTAGTATCGCGTAAGCAGAAACACGGCATCGAAGATCTGGTTTGGCGAAAGTCTTTTGTTACACAGGCGCAGCGTAATCAATCGGTTATTGTGCCAACGTTTATCGACGGGCGTAACTCACCGCGCTTTTATAATCTTGAAGTTTGGCGGCGGCGGTTAGGCATCAAAGCCAATATTGGTATGTTTTATCTGGTTGATGAGATGTACAAGCAAAAAGGCAAAACAATTACAATTATATTTGGCAAGCCTGTTGCGCCCGAAGTACTCAGTTCCGATGTTTCGGCAATTGTGTGGTCGGCAAAGCTAAAGGCGCATGTATATGCTATTGGCAGCGGAAAACACGACCTCGAATTTTCGGCTGCCCGTTCCGAAAAAACCAAAGCCTCTGCATGATGCAGCCCGTTATTCCTCCGGTTGACCGTCTCCTGATTGAACAGGAACTGAATGCTGATACATTCATCCGCCATACCAACAACGGCGACAATCTCCTGTACATTGTAAATATCCACAATGCGCCCAACACACTGCGCGAGATCGGACGTTTACGGGAAGTAACGTTCCGCGCCGCCGGAGGTGGTACCGGATTAGATTGCGATCTCGACGAATTAGACACCTGCGAAAACTGCTACGAACAATTGATCGTCTGGAATCCTGCCGACCGTGAAATTGTTGGCGGCTATCGTCTGATCCGCTGCGAAAAAGCCCGCAATGCACAAGGCAAATACCATCTCGCAACAATGGAGCTGTTCAGCT
The DNA here is from genome assembly GCA_046335555.1 of Bacteroidota bacterium. GTDB lineage: Bacteria > Bacteroidota > Bacteroidia > Palsa-965 > Palsa-965. Next base: position 21,852 of record JBKDHA010000077.1, on the reverse strand, counting down.
TCAGCGAAAAATTTGAAAACGAATATTTGCCTGTAACTATCGAGCTAGGACGCTCGTTTGTGCAGCCTGCTTATCAGCCTTCAGCATCTAACCGCAAAGGACTTTTTTCGCTCGATAATCTTTGGGATGGTCTCGGCGCACTTGTTGTTGACAATCCCGATATCAAGTATTTTTTCGGTAAAGTAACAACCTACCGCCATTTCAATGTAACTGCCCGCGATTTCATTCTGCAGTTCATGGATCATTACTTTCCCGATCCCGATAACTTGGTCTGGCCGCATCATCCGGTTGAACGAAAAACACCGGTTGAAGAACTCGATGCAGAACTGGCAGGTCAGAATTACAAAGACGGACACCGCATTTTGAATCAGCATATCCGCAATCTTGGCGAAAATATTCCGCCGCTCGTAAATGCCTACATGAACCTCAGCGGCACCATGCGCAACTTCGGAACAGCCATTAACGATGAATTTGGCGATGTTGACGAAACCGGCATTCTGGTCAAAATTGCCGACATATACGATTCCAAGAAAGAGCGGCATGTGAGTTCTTACTTGGCTGAGAAGCAGAAAAATTAAATTCCGCTTTCGTGACCAACATCACCAACTGGTGCTTGTTATGTTTCCGTAATTTGCAGAGAAGAAATTATGGAGCACTATATTTCAACCTTCCTCAAAAGTTTCAGCGACTACGGAAATTATCTGTGGTCCGAAATTTTGCATCCGCATTGGGGTAATTATTTCTACTGGCTTATTGGTCTTTCGCTTGTAGTGTGGGGGCTTGAATTGCTTTTCCCGTGGCGCAAAGAGCAGAAAGCAATCCGTCAGGATTTCTGGCTCGATGTGTTTTATATGTTTTTCAACTTCTTCCTTTTCTCGCTTGTCGTTTTCAATGGCGTTTCCAATGTTGGTGTTGCTTTGTTCAACGATTTCATCGGACTGTTTGGTTTAAAAAACATTGTAGCTTTTGAAATCGGAACCTGGCCGGCGTGGCTGCAATTGCTTACGTTGTTTATTGTGCGCGACTTTGTGCAGTGGAATGTGCATCGTTTACTGCATCGCGTGCCGTGGCTTTGGGAATTTCACAAAGTACACCACTCGGTTCAGCAAATGGGCTTTGCGGCGCACCTGCGTTATCACTGGATGGAAACCATTGTTTACCGCACACTCGAATACATTCCGCTTGCCATAATTGGCTTCGGTATCGATGATTTCCTGCTCGTTCATCTGTTTACTATTGCCATCGGGCATCTCAACCACGCCAACATTTATCTTCCGCTCGGGCCGCTCAAGTACATTCTCAATTCACCGCAAATGCACATCTGGCATCATGCCGAAGAATTGCCCGAAAAATACCGTCACGGCATGAACTTCGGCATCACACTCAGCCTTTGGGATTACCTTTTCGGCACAGCCAGCATTCCGAAAAACGGTCGCGATATTCCACTCGGATTTGAGCGCGTAAAGCAATTTCCGAAGGGCTTTTTCGGACAAATGCTTTTTCCCTTCAGGCGGCATAAACACTGATCGGGCACAAAGCGTACCTTTGCTGCGTGAAAGTTAATACAGCCGTTTACATTTCCAGCAATGCACACGTTAACGATTGCCCTCCGGCCGACAAGCCTGAGTTTGCATTCATTGGCCGTTCAAACGTTGGCAAATCATCGCTCATCAATATGCTTTGCGGTGTGCATAATCTTGCGCGTGTTGCTGCAAAGCCCGGCAAAACGCAAATCATCAATCACTTTCTGATTAATAAATTTTGGTATCTGGTCGATCTTCCGGGCTACGGCTACGCGAAAGTTTCGAAAGAAAAACGCGCCGGTTTCGATAAAATGATCAGCGGATATATCCTCGGCCGCAAAAGCCTGATCTGCGTTTTTGTACTTATCGATATTCGCATCCCGCCTCAGGAAATTGATTTGCTGTTTATGGGCAATCTCTCCGAAAGCGGAATTCCCTTTTGCATGGTTTTCACCAAAGCCGATAAGCTTTCTAAAACCGCTGGCGCAAAAGCTGTAGCTGCATATCATGCCCAAATGCGCGAAGAATGGGATGAACTCCCGCAACACTTCGTAACCTCTGCCGAAAAAGGAACCGGCCGAGATGAAGTGCTGAAATTTATTGAAGAGAATAGTAAGTTATAATTGGAGCGAAACAGCAGGTGCAGTATCAAACCGCCTGTCCCCGCCATCCGCTCCAAATCCTTCCCTTATAAGTTAAAGCAACATCTATTTCAGGGGGCGGGTTTTCCGCTGCTGTCGGGGCTATGAACAACTATCTTTCGTGTTTCAAATTACCAGACAATACATTCAGGTTTAAAATGCAGCAATAGCATGCAAATACAGTCCGTGCTCACCAAAATGGTTCAGCGTATATTCGGCGCGGAATACTAAATCATAGTACGTTACAAAATCAACGCCGGCGCCAATGCCGCGCTGCCACGTATTTCCAAGCACATTGCGGTCTGTTGCATTTCGGTTTCTGTCTTCCACATAACCGGCATCGGCAAAAACTCCGGTGTAAATGGTAAGCGGAATCGTATTAAACTTTTCCATCGGAAACCACGGAAACCTGAACGTATATTGCGGCAAAAGTTTAAACCGCAAAGCCGCTTTCAGCACCGCATAATTTTGCCCGTCGATCACGTAATACTGATAGCCGCGCACATATATACTCGTACCCATTGCCCGCCGCAAATAATACGGCTGCACACCGCCGGGCATTAGCCTGAAACGCGCCATTCCGCTTGCAAACCAGCGTTTGCTCAGTTGAAAATACTGCCGGTAGCCGGCCACAAAAAGCGTTACATCAGGCGATTCATTTCCGCGGCCTCCGAATCCGATGCGGCCTGCCTCCAGTTCAATGTATTTTCCGGTATTCGGGTACGGACGATAATCGCGGTTATCATAAATCAATCGCCACGAAAAACTGAAGTATGGCATTCTCAAATTGTTGCCGGCAATGTAATCGGCAGCCAGTGTGCGCACTGTATCGGCAATGCGTAAATCGGTGTAACGGAGTTCAAAATTTTGCCGCAGATACAAACCTCGCCGCCAAACCAACGCCACTGCGGCAGAGGCTTCTGTACGCAGCGGACGGTTTTCATCTTTGTAAAACACCAATTTGTTTTGCCGGGTTGCAAAAGCAACTTCACGCACCTGTGCATACCCTGCCGAAAAGCCGAGGCCAACTGTTTGCTTTTTGTTGAGATACGGAATCTGGTAAGCAACACCCAACTGCGGCGCGTAACCCACACGCACTTTGAGCGAAACAGTTTCGCGGCGGCCACGGAAATTATTGCGGATCAGATAACCGCCAATGCTGGCACGAGCCAGATTATGTCCGTTTCGCCACCAGGTATTTATGTTTGGCTCGGCAACTTCAAACAGCGGCGTTGGCCAGGTGTACCAGCGCTCCGTTACTTCAACCACAACCACTTTGCAGTTTGTATCGCCGGGCATACAAACGAGGCCAACACTTACCGTGTTAAACAACGATGTGTTGATGAGGTTTTGCCGCGAGCGTTCCATCTCGGCAGCTACTTTATCGGCAGGCAACGTATCGCCTTCGGCAAAAGTGAGTTCACGCAATATGATCGGCACTTTGGTTTGCTCATTGCCGCTGATTACAATTGTGCTGACAACCGAATACAGCGAATCCTGCGCCACTACCGAAACCGGAAAGAGCAACACAAACAAAAGCAGTAAACGGGGCAGTGAAGAAATCATTAGCAATCAGTATCCGGCTTGCATCCGAAGATACAGAACCTTTTGAAGCGGTATGAACGAAAAAGCCCGCCGCTGTATGTGTTGCAGTGGCGGGCTTTGTTTTATTTTATGCTGACTTACATATTGATGAAATTCATAAACTCATCATACCTGTGTTTAAGGTCTTCGGTAAACTCACTTTGGTGATGCGTTGCCAGCACAGTGTAATTGTAACGGGCAAACGTTTGCAAAATGCGCGTCAGATCCTCGCGGTTGATCTTGAGTGTAACCTGAATTTTTGATGGCTCGGGCGTAGGCGAAAGATAAACGCTGAGAATTTTAGCATCGTTGCCTTCTACAATCTGCGCAATTTGCGAGAGCGAGTAATCAACGCTGTTTACTTCCAGTTCCAGAATTCCGCCCGGCTCACGCACTGCTGCCAGTGAAGCCATACGCTCGGCCAGACGCTGTATGCTTATCGTTCCTGAGTAATGACCATTTGCATCTGTTACAGCAATCACATCAAGATTCAGTTCGGCCATTAATTTCAGCGCATCATATACGTGCTGTGTGCCTTGCAAAACAGGGCGAACAAGTGAAAGACGCTGTGAACCTATAGGCGCATCCGGGTCGTTGAAATCAAGAAGGATTGTATCGGAAATAATGCCTACGAATTCGGTGCCGTTTACAACAGCCAGATTTGATACCCGGAACTCGTCCATCCAGCGCAAAGCTTTTTCAGCCGTATCGTCAATCCGAAGCGGCGGAATATCGTCGGTAATGAGGTCGTTTGCTGTCATATTCTATTGCGCTGTGCCTCCGGTTGCCCGGATGCGGGTCTCACAAATGTAAACTTTCTTTTCGGCCGTAAACCTTTTCGGTAAATCGGTTTGTTATTAATTGCAAAAACCAGACCGGGTTTGGCTTTGCCATTTAATTCTATAACGCTTGTAGTGGCAAAAAGTTAAACGGCAAACGGCAAGTGGTTAATATTTCTTGGTAACAGGTGCTTTTCTGTTTACTAATCGCTTATACAACTATTGATTCGAGCGGAATTAGCCCCTTAAATCCGGCATAGTCGATAGCACTGCTGTAAACAAAATGTTCCGGAGCATATACGATGCCAGCTTTAACCGGGTTTTGGTGTATGTAATTGATTTTTTGTTGTGTTACTTTCTGTGAATAAAGTACAATGGGGTGACTTTCATTCTGCCAAAGTTGGTAATATGTGTTATCAGGATTTGCCCGGCCTGCATTATCAAAAATCCAGAGCAGCCAGGTTCGTCTGCTTTCGAGATGATTCTTTGTTAAATGTTGTGTTATTTTCTTTGCAGTAAACTTCTTAAAATCTCGAATTACGGCTCCGGGCGTATTATTTTCGACGCTGATAACCATGTGAATGTGATTTGACATGATGCACCATGCGTGTACCTTTAATCCTTTGTGTTGTATGCAATAACAAAGGCTTTCTACTACAATATCGCAATAGGTTTTTCTTGTAAAAATATCAACCCAGCGAACAACTGTAAAGGTTACAAAATACGGTAAGTGTGGATCATGAAATTTATAGTTACTCATAATAGATAATGGTGTAAATAAATGGATGTTTTTTTTGAAAAAAGTTGCAAACTTTTTTCAAGTGGGCAGAAAGTTTTAATCGCTTCGCTCAATAAACTTTCCGCAGCTTGCAGCGCAAGCTGCATCAGGTTTAGCTCTTCGCAAGAAGAGTGTAACCTGATGTTTGACTGAAAAAAGTTTGCAACTTTTTTCAGCTAGGATTCTTTTCAATCCAAGCTAAAGCCAATCGAATTTTATTGTAAGGAACATCGCCCCCGGTTTCTTCAAACACAGGTTTCAATGCCGTAACAGTTCCAATTTTAGACACAGCATCTCTAACTTTTGCAATTTCGCCATCCGTCACAAAATCACGAATATTTATCGGTTCTCCGTTTAAATACAACTGCGCAATGTGCGACCAGATTGTGGTTGGATTGAGCTGCCGACGCAATGCAATTTCTTCAATATTCAAGCCCTGTTTATAGAGCTCATAAGTTTCACGATAACTATCGCCGCGGTTTTTCTTTTTCGGAGCGGGTGTATTTTTTTCTTCGCCTGTGCCGCCTGTAAAACTGCGGATTGCTTCCATAAATACTTCGCCGTACAATTCAAATTTATGTCGGCCAACTCCCGATACGGCAAGCATATCTTCTTCGGTTTGCGGAAGTTCGGCAGCCATTTCGCGCAGGGTTTTATCGCTGAACACAATGTAGGGCGGCACGCCTTCTTCGTTGGCAATCTGGATACGCAAACGCCGCAACTGCTGAAAGAGTTCTTCTTCGGGCGTTTGCTGAGTTTCTGTTGCCGGCATTGTACTGCCGCGTTTGCGGGCTTCTTTCTTCTGCTTTTTCTCCTCGCGGGTTTCGTGAACGGGTGCGGTAAGCTGAACAGCCCGCAAACCTTTTAACACATCGCGGCCGGCATCCGAAATTTTCAGCGCCAGTGCTTCATCGTAAGCAATATCAAACAAGCCATGGTGAATGAGCTGAAGAATATACTGCTGCCAGTCGGCAAACGAAATATCGCGGCCGGCTCCCCAGGTTTTAATCTGGTGGTAATTCCGCTCCAGTACTTCTGCCCGCGATGAGCCGCGAAGCACATCTACAAGCATATTAATTCCCGCTTCTTCGTTCATGCGCACAACAGCCGAAAGTGCTTTCTGCGCAAGCACAGTGCCGTCGAAAAATGCAGGCGGATTTTTGCATACATCGCAGTTGCCGCAGTCGTGGTCGGATGTTTCGCCGAAGCACGAGAGTAAAATACGGCGGCGGCAAATATTGGCTTCGGCCACCTGCTGCATGCGTTGCAGTTTGGCGGCATTCAGTTCGGGCTGACCGCTTTCGGCGGCTAATTTCGAGTGCAGCACCAAATCGCCTACGGTGTGATACAGCACAGTATCTGCCGGAGCTCCGTCGCGCCCTGCCCTGCCGATTTCCTGATAGTAGCTTTCCGGATTTTTCGGCATGTTGTAATGAATCACCCAGCGCACATTCGACTTGTCGATACCCATGCCAAACGCCACGGTAGCACACACCACCTGAATGCGGTCGTGAATAAAATCGAGCTGCGTGCGTTCGCGTTTTGAGTAATCAAGCCCGGCATGGTAGCAGGCGGCTTTTATTCCCGCTGCTTTCAGCGTTTCGGAAAGTTCTTCGGTAAGCCGGCGACTCATGCAGTAAATAATTCCGGCCTGACCGGCGCGCTCAGTAATGAAGTCGGTGATTTCATCTTCGCGCTGGCGTTTGTTCAGGCCATGCCGCACGGTAAGACTCAGGTTGGGCCGGTCGAACGAGGCTATGAATACACGCGGATCATTAAGCTCAAGCTGGCGGATAATATCGCGGCGCGTTACTTTATCGGCTGTGGCGGTGAGTGCCATTACCGGAACATTGGGCAGTATGGTGCGAAGCTGATGCAGCTGCGTGTACTCGGGTCTGAAATCGTGTCCCCAGGCCGAAATGCAGTGCGCTTCGTCGATAGCAATAAAGCTGATGCGGAATTGCTCTTTCAGCCAGGCCAGGTCGGTAAGCAGGCGTTCGGGCGAGAGGTACAGGAGTTTTACTTCACCGGTTCGGCAGCGCATAACCAGATCCTGCTGCTCGCCCTGCGAAACGGTGCTGTTGAGTGCGCCCGCCCCGATGCCCGCCGCACGCAGTGCGTCCACCTGATCTTTCATGAGTGCCAGCAGCGGCGAAACTACAATGCAAACACCTTCTTTCAGCACCGCCGGCACCTGAAAGCATATTGATTTCCCGCCGCCGGTTGGCATTAGCACTACGGTGTCACGGTTTTCGCAAATTGATGTTATTATTTCTTCCTGAAGCGGACGAAACTGTTCGTAACCAAAATAATCTTTAAGCACAATTCTCGCCTGTTCGCCCGGCGAAAGTGTTGAAGGTACAGCAGAAGTTTTTGCAAATAAATCCATTGGTGCTTTGTCTTAGTTTTTACGTAATAAAGTAGTGTACATGAATCATAAATGTGAATGGCCGCAAAACTAAGAGGTGTAAAGATACGGAAGACGCGGGTGTTGTTTGTATTCGTTTGTAAACGGTTGAAAACAAAAAATTGACATATAGTACTTCTTGAAAGTTATATTGTAGTACATTCTTCCATACTTCTTTTGAATATAATTTAAAGTAATTGATATTTACATAAATAACCTATCCAAACATGAGTAATGCTGTACACGAAAATTCGCATTCAAGCGATGAGACTGACAAATTAAAAATAATGTATGCTAATCTTTACGACGAACTAAATAGAGGTAGAGATTGGCCACTCAAAGCATTTGGAATTAGCTTAGGTATCGAGACCTTAATTATATCTGGCCTTTTAAGTTCAAATCAACAGTCAAGCAATGATTATAACCCATTCAATATCATTGCATTTATTGGTATTCTAATAATCGCAATTTATACATCATTGATTATTTGGAGGCAACATAAAAATTATATTGAATACAGACGTATTCAGCGTCGAATTCAGTTTAAGATGAATCTTCATAAGATCAAAATAAACGGCAGCTCATTATTTCCTGAAAGTTGGACCAATCCAAATAACAATGTAACTGTTAAAGGAATCAATTTAGGAGTTGGTTACTATTTGACTTTACTATGGGTAGTTTCAATTATCTCTATGAGTATCTGTTTATCATTATATCTCAACTAAAACCGCCTCCCGAAAGCATCGGAAGGCGGTTTGAATTTTTTACTATTAAAAGGATTATGGGTATCTTTATAAACTCGAAAGATTGAGGCGGACGAAGGAGCGAAAACCGTCCCCGCATTTGCTGCTGGGAAGGATTTTCGCGACGAGTCCAACGAAGAGATTTTGAGTTTATAGAGATACTTTACTCTGATTTCATCAGGCTTTTCACAGCGCGATAATTTTCGGTTTGAATGGTCAGAATATACATTCCAGCCGGAGAATCAAACTGAACCGGAATTTGCTGCGCATGCTGCGAAGTTCCTGTCCAGATTACACGTCCGGTCATGTCAGTAACAAGTAATGAAACATCCGCAGCAGGTTTTCTGAGGTCAAGCATAAAGCTTCCGTTGTTCGGGTTCGGATACAAGTCAATTGCTGCACCGGCAAGTTGTTCTTCAATACCCCAGGCATTTACATACCAGCAGTTTGATGTATCAGAACAATTGCCAACAGTGATAATTACAGCGTAATTTCCAACAACTATACTATTATCAAACTGCTGTGTATTGGCAATCGGGCTGAAATTATTATTGCAGTCAACCCACAAATAGGTTGCTCCGGGAGTTGAATCATTAGCAATTACAGAGTAGCCATTATTCAGCAATGTCACAGATGTATCAATAGTTGTAATGGTCAGATAAATTTGCGAAATACTGTCGCAACCATTTACGCGCTGAATGCTATCGTTGTAAGTTCCTGAAACCGTATAAACAGCGCCGCTGGGTGCTGTATATGAACCTCCGCACAAATCAGCAATAACTGTAGTTGTAGAAGATGAATTAACAGTAAGGTTGATAGTAATTACACTGTCGCAACCAGCCATATTCGGAATGGTATCCAGATAGGTTCCGTTGGTGGTATAAACCATTCCGCTGGGCGATGTATAGCTGTCGCAAGCCACAGGTGCAATAGTCGAAGATGTTGCAGTGTTAAAACTGAGGTTAATGGTAATGATACTGTCGCAACCAGATGATGTTGAAAGTGTATCAATGTAAGTTCCGGAACTGGTGTACACATTACCGGCCGGCGATGTATAAGAACCGCTGCATGAGTTTACGCTGATTGTTCCGGCAGCTACGGTATTCACAGTAAGATCAATAGTGATTACACTGTCGCAACCAGCTGCATTGGTAATTGTATCTGTATAAATGCCTGTGCTTGTGTACGTATTACCGGCCGGAGAAGTGTATGAACCGCAGGCAATTTCTGTAAAGGATGAAGCACTGGGCTGGTTTACAGTTAAAGTAACTGTATCCATTACAGCACAACCAAACGAATCTGTTACTGTCAGCACATAGCTTGTAGTAGCAGATACAGTTGCAGTCGGATTCGCGATTGCAGCGTTCGACAAACCTGCAGCCGGCGACCAGCTATAGGTAAGCGTTCCGGTTCCTGAGCCTGCCGGTGTGCCGCCAAGCACAGTACTTCCTGATACGCAGAATGTGCTCGCAAGACCTGCATTGGCAGAAGCGTTAAGCGCTGTACCGTACACTATAAACGGAAAGCCCTGAGCGGGTGTGTTTGTGCCACCGTCAAGCGCATTATTCCAAGTACCTCCGGTGCGCTGACGGCCATTTCCGGTAATAGCAAGCTGAATAGGTGTCCGCGCAGGTGACCACGGCCCTGAAGCCAATGAACCTGCCGAACTCCAGTCAAACCAATATGTTCCTCCTGTAAGAATAACACCTCCGGCCGAGCAGACATTGCGCATAATCGGACGGGCAGCGTTACCGGTTGTTGTTTCGGTAATGCGGTATGCACCTGACCATGTTGATCTGATCATACGGTTGGTAGTTGTATCACCGTACACAACATTTGCACCAACGGCATCAGGAATACTGTCCCAAATGCGGAAGTTAACCGATGTGAAAGTTGATGTTATCGGAGAATTGGTCTGATAACCGAAAAACACAACAGAGTCAATACGCCAGGCGCAATCGGTAATCATAAAATCATCAGCAATGCGGTTAAATGCGGTTTGCTGGTTTCCGAAACCAATTGTACCCATTCCAAAGGTTGTAGTGTAAAGCACACTTTCGTTTGCCCCGTTGGCTCCGGTCCCTGTACTGTTGAAGTACGGCCCGTTATCATAAAGTACCTGTGCTCCGGCATTTCCCGAGAGCAGCATACCTGCAACAGATAAGCAAAATAAAATTTGCGAGTAGATTTTCTTCATGTGGTTAGTTTGGATGATTGTCCAAAGGTACACTTCCAAACAACCTAACAATAAAGAAATAATGGCAAAATCATTGTAAATCAGTCAGAACCTCTTCTTTTCAAATCATCATTTTCAAGCTGTTCCCAGTCAACCGGTTTATTCTGTTTTTCACGTTCAGCTTCAAAAAAACAAAGTGCCGCCGCCATGTGCCGGCAAACCAAATGTGACCGATCTTCACAAGTACAAAAAATATCTGTAAAAATATCGTCTTCGTAGGTGAATGAAACAGCATGTGCATTTACTTCATCAATCCTGACTTCATAAAATCCCGGTAAAATCTCCCGCGGCGGATTCACCCAGCCACAACCAAAATAATACCAACCCCGCTCAAGCACTTCTTCATCAAGCTCGTTGCGGAAATTGTCTAAAGTAAGTTGTTCATTTTCTTCCATTGCTTCCGGAAAAACAAAGATGCGGCAGAATAGTTTTCGCTCAGTTAATACGTTTGAATTAACACTTCTGCCGGAATCGCAAGTGCTTTACTTAACCGGCGTATCATTTCAAGAGTAAGTTTGCGTTTGCGGTTAAGCACTTCACTGAAATGACTTTTGCTGCCTACTAATTTGGCAATATCGTTTTGCTTTAAACCCAACTGCTCCATACGAAACTGAATAGCTTCAACCGGATCAGGCAGATCAATCGGGAATCGCTGATTCTCGAAATGTTCGATAAGAATTGCGAGGACTTCTAATTCATCACCAGCTGGAGTGCCCGGTTTGGCATCAAAAATTTGCTCAAGACGGGCAAGTGCTTGCTGGTAATCAGCTTCAGTTTTTATTGGTTTTATCATCACTGTATATTTTTTGCCTGATACATTTTCTTTTGCTGCTCCCAAATTCACAGCAATAAAACAGCCCACAGCCTCGACCGATTTCTTTTCTGCTTTTTGCATTTTCATTTTTCACTTTAAATTGTTCTTGCATCTATCTTATCATAAGCGGCATGCGTTCCGATAAAACGTATCCAAACTAACCCGTAGTCATAATTGATTTTCACAATTAACCGGTAATGATTGCCCTTAATATTAAACACCACCCTGTTGCCTTCCAAAATAGATGCCGACGGATATTCTCTTTTTAAATCAGCTGGCCCTTTCCAATTTGCCTGTTCAGCTTCTTGATACCATGATTTCAATGATTGTTCAATAATGGCATGCTTCGCCCAAAATTCGCGGAGTGTCCGCTTCGCAATTACTCTCATCGTCTTTTCACATTTACAAAGATAATCAAAAATTCCCAATCCGGGAACATTTTCAAAATTTATTTTCCTCTATCTTAATTTTTCAAAGGGCGGCAAACGTAGTACAAATTTTTCAGTTCAATATTACCCTTCATTCTCCCTGCTTTACAAAAACAAAAACGACTGTATTCTTTAGAATACAGTCGCCAGCCTATAAGTTTTTTTCAACAGTCGCTCAGGCTCTTTCAATAACTACGGCATAGCCTTGACCAACACCAATGCACATAGTTACAACAGCATAGCGTTTGTTTTGCTCCTGCAATTCAATAGCTGCTGATGTAAGAATGCGAGCGCCGCTCATACCCAGCGGATGGCCTATAGCAATTGCCCCGCCGTTCGGATTTACGCGGGCATCATCATCGGCAATATTCCATGCGCGCAGGCAGGCGAGGCTTTGTGCCGCAAAAGCTTCGTTCAGTTCTATCAGATCAACATCGTTCCAGCTTATTCCGGCTTTTTTTAATGCCGTGTTGGCAGCAGTTACAGGGCCAATGCCCATAATGCGCGGCTCAACACCGCTTACTCCCATTGATACAATGCGGGCAAGCGGTTTCAGATTATTCGTTTTAATTGCATCTTCTGATGCTATAAGCAAAGCGGCGGCTCCGTCGTTCAGGCCTGATGCGTTCCCAGCTGTTACGGTTCCGTCTTTTCTGAACGAGGGTTTCAGTGCCGAAAGCCCTTCAAGTGTTGTTTTCGGTTTTATAAATTCATCCTGCGAAAACACCAGTGCATCGCCTTTCTTTTGCGGGATGGTTACCGGCACAATTTCTTTTGCAAATCGTCCGCGGCTTTGTGCAGCGGCTGCTTTCTGCTGCGAGTGCAATGCAAATGCATCCTGATCGGCACGGTTTATTTGATCGCGGTCGGCAAGGTTTTCGGCGGTTTCGCCCATTGCATCAACACCAAACGGCTCTTTCATTTTGGGGTTGATGAATCGCCAGCCGAAACTTGAATCAAACAACTGCGCATCGCGGCCATACGGGGTAGATGTTTTCGACATTACCCAGGGGCCGCGGGTCATGTTTTCAACGCCGCCCGCAATAATGAGTTCGGCATCGCCGCACATAACGGCTCGGGCGGCCGCTATTGAAGCAGAAAGCCCTGAGGCACAAAGGCGGTTTACGGTTTCGCCCGGAACTTCAACCGGCAGCCCTGCCAGCAGCAAAGCCATGCGAGCTACATTGCGGTTGTCTTCACCGGCCTGATTGGCACAGCCCAACAGCACATCGCCAATCTGAACAGGATCAACTCCCGGAAACTTAGCCATAAGCTCACGCAACACATGCGCCGCCATATCATCGGAACGAACTGCTGAAAGTGTTCCGCCAAAATTGCCCACCGGTGTACGTACACCGCCTATTATGTATGCTGATTTCATAAGATGCTGTTCTGAAATTGCTGCAAAGGTAATGTCTTGGGGCAGACTTCCCGATGAAAAATCAGGATACAGCCCCTTCTCAGTTTACAGATTCTTAACACACTTGATATAGTGATTAAAGGCTGAGGCGAGTTCTTACAGCTCTCGCCATTGCTCAAATCACTGAGCAAAAATGGCTAATTTAGATTCAAGGCCGGAACTTCAAAATAATGGTTTAAAATCTTGTCTTTGAAAAACAAACATTTCTTCCGATATTGTTCCTGCTCAATACTCTAAACACTTTCCTACAATACATCATTGCATGAAAAAAAGTATCAGAATTTTAGCTCTGCTTTTTGCCGGAACTTTATCGTTGAATGCACAGCAGTCAACAATTACAGTTATTAGCAACAGCAACGGCGAAACTGTTCTCCGCATGACCGGCGGTGCTGTTTCCTTCGTAAACGTAACCACTCCAAGAGGTACAGCCGTACTTCCGCAAATCGAAGGTGGTTCACCAATGCTTAAAACCGGTGCGCCGGAGCTCGAAAAGCTTACTGCCTCCGTAATTATTCCCGACCGCGGACAAACCTCAATCGAAATTGTAAGCAGCACGGTAGAAGAAATGTACAATGTTGATGTGGCTCCGTCGAAAGGTAATTTCGACCGCAGCATCAATCCGGCATCTGTACCCTACACCTACGGCGAATTATACAACCGCAGCGAGTTTTTCCCCGCAGCACAAGCCGAACTCCGTGCACCTTATATTGCCCGTGATTTCCGCGGACAAACCGTTGTTTTCCATCCGTTCCGCTACAATCCGGCAACACGCACATTGCTTGTTTATCGTGAAATGGTGGTGAAAGTAAAAACCACCGGCGGACAAGGCATAAACGAATTCAACCGTACAGGATTCTCGGTTTCGCCAGAGTTCCGTAACATATACGGTCGTCAGTTTGTAAACTATCCGCAGGTTACTTCTTCATTTTACACACCTGTTGGTGAGCAAGGTGAAATGCTTCTCATTGCACCGGCTTCATACATGGGCACACTCCAGCCATTTATCGACTGGAAAATGCAGCGCGGCATTAAAGTAACTGCTGTTGATGTGGCCACAATTGGCAACAATGCAGCTGCTATCAAAGCCTACATTGCCAACTTCTACAACAACAATACACTTGCTTTTGTATTGCTTGCAGGTGATGCCGCACAGGTAACGCCTTCACAAACCGCTGCCGGCCCTTCAGACAATGACTACACCTATATCGTAGGCAGCGATCATTACCCCGATTGCTTTATCGGCCGCTTCTCAGCCGAGAACACAACACAGCTGGCCACAATGGTTACCCGTACCATCAGTTACGAACGCAATCCGGTTATTGATCCGCGTTATGCACACTGCCTCGGCATAGCTTCAGACCAAGGCCCGGGCGACGATAACGAATTGGATTACGAGCATCAGCAACTTATCGGATCGCGTCTGCTTTCTTTCACCTACACCAACTTTCACGAAGTTTATGATGGCTCACAAGGCGGCGGCGATGCTCCCGGCAATCCTAATCCGGCCGATGTTACAACCGTTGTAAATGCAGGTGTTGGCATCATCAACTACACAGGTCACGGTTCTGCTTCATCATTCTCAACAAGCGGTTTCTCAAGTACACAGGTTGACCAGCTTACCAACACACAAGTTTGGCCGTTTATTTTTTCTGTTGCCTGTGTAAATGGTGACTTTGTAAACAACACCTGTTTCGCCGAACACTGGATCCGCGCCAAACACCCAACCACCGACGCACCTACAGGCGCTGTTGCTGTTATCATGTCAACCATCAATCAAAGCTGGAATCCGCCAATGGAAGGCCAGGATGAGATGAACGAAATCATGATCGAAACTTTTGCGAACAATATTAAACGCAGTTTCGGCGGCATAACCATGAACGGCTGCATGAAGATGAACGATACATACGGCGGCGGCGGCGAAGACATGACAGACACCTGGACAATTTTTGGTGATCCGTCTGTTATGGTTCGTACAAAAGATGCTGTGTCAATGACTGTGTCACATGCTCCGAGTATGATTCTTGGCGCAACTTCATTCAACGTTGCTTGCAGTATGAATGATGCGCAAGTTACTCTCTGGCAATCGGGACAAATACTTGGTACAGGTACAGTTAGTGGCGGCAACGTTACAGTAAACTTTGCTGTACCGGTAAGTTCAACAGCACAGGTAACTGTAACTGCTGTTGCATTCAACTGTGCGCCTTATCAGGGTCCGGTAAGTGTTATTCCGCCGGCAGGTCCTTATGTGCAAAACACACTCATTACAATTAATGATCCGACAGGCAACAATAATAACCTAGCCGATTATTCGGAAAACGTAACGCTTGATGTAACACTTCAAAACATTGGTGTTGCATCTGCAGGAAACGTTACCGCAGTGCTGAGCACAACCGATGCAAACGTTACCATAACTGATAACACAGAGAACTACGGTACCATGAATGCAAGCGCAACACAACTTCAGGCGAATGCCTACGGGTTGAGCATTGCAAACAACGTTACCGATCAGCATATTGTGCCGTTTACACTTACCATTACAGATGCTGCTGCCAATACATGGACATCAACATTTAACGTAACGCTTCAGGCTCCGGTGCTCGGAACAGGTTCACTCAGCATCAACGATCCGCTGGGCAACAACAACAGTTCTATGGATCCGGGCGAAACATTCAATGTGCTTATTCCTACAGGAAATACCGGACACAGTAATTCTGTAAATGCAATTGGCGTACTCAGCAGCACAAGTCCGTTTATCACCATCAACAACAATAACCTTCCGCTTGGTGTGATCAATATAAACGGAACTGTAAATGCTGTATTCAGTGTTACACTTTCTTCATCTGCATCAATTGGCGCTGCTGTTGATCTGAACTACGTTGTAACTGCAGGTGCATACTCTGCAACAGCCAACTATCAGGAATTTGTAAGCATAGCTACTGAAACATTTGAAACAAACTCATTCACCCAATATCCGTGGACAACTGCCGGTAACCTGCCCTGGATTACCACTACAGACAATGCGCTTGACGGAATTTACTGCTCGAAATCAGGAGCTATCGGCAACAGTCAAACATCTGAAATGTCAATTACTGTTACAGCACTTGCCAACGACAGTATTTCATTCTGGTATGCTGTTTCTTCTGAAGACACTTATGACTTCCTGAAGTTTTACATCGACAACCAATTAGTTGCACAGTGGTCGGGTGCTGTAAACTGGACATATACTTCCTATGCAGTAACTGCAGGCACACACACATTCCGCTGGGTATATGAAAAAGATTATGTCTACTCAGACGGACAAGATTGTGCGTGGATTGATAATGTTACTTTCCCGCCATCACAGTTCAATGTTGGCATTTCAGAATTACCGGGAAGCAATGTGCTGAATATGTTCCCGAACCCGGCAACCGATAACGTAACATTTACCTGGAACGCATCGCAAACCGGCAACACAGATCTCGTAATTCTTGATGCTGCCGGACGCATTGTAGCCGCCCCGCTTTCGCGCAGTGTGTTTGCAGCAGGCGAGCAGCGTTTTGTGTGGTCAACAGAAGGCCTCAGTGCTGGTGTATATTTCGTTCGCTTTACAGTTGACGGAGAAACAAGCGTTTCAAAACTGATTAAGAATTAAATAAAATCATTCCATAAAAAAACGCCCCTCGCCCCCGCAATTGATGCAGGGGCGGGGGGAGTTTTTTTTAGCTCTTTGTTCACGAAAAAACGGAATCGAGAAGAGGGAATAAAACGGCTTTGTTGCTCTCTGTTTTACGTTCAATTTGCAGCAACATTTCTTCCGTAGTTTGTATGCCGGGAATGCTTATGAGTTCTTCGCCGCAATGCTCAATCATTGCTTTTACCAGTGTTTCATTTGCTTCAGGATGAAACTGCAAACCAACTTGCTTTTCGCCGATAACAAAAGCCTGATTTATGCAGCGCGAAGAAGAAGCAAGTAATGTTGCGCCTGCCGGCAGATCAAATGTATCGCCATGCCAGTGGAAGGGTGTAAATTCTTTCGGCAGCCATTGTGCAGCTTCTTCTGTTCGTTTTACATCAAACCAACCGATTTCTTTTTGCTTGTTTTCATAAACACGCGCACCATGTACACGCGCCAGCAATTGTGCGCCGAGACAAATGCCCAGCACCGGATGCCCGCGCTGCACATACCGAAGCAGAAAATGAAGTTCGGCGCGAAGAAATGAAATTGCATCTTCATCATTGGCACTCATCGGACCGCCAAGCACAAGCAGATGCGTTACATCAGACGGATGCGGAAGAAGATCTCCCTTCCAGAGATGAATCATTTCGAGCGTATGCCCTCGCTCGGCTGCCCAATCAGCAATAAGTCCGGGCGATTCGAATTCGGCGTGTTGTATGCAGTGAATGGTCATAGTGTAATTATTTCGCTGAGTTCATGTTCGGGACAATCAATCCGCAAATCTGCAGTAGTTAGTTTTTGCTGAAGTAAAGTACAGTAGAACTGTCCGTTTTTTTCGGAACGATAATTACGGCAACTCAAACACATCCGCTGTTGCTGAATGATTCCGCCTTTTTGCAGTGCGGCAATAACCTGAAGCAGCGAATCAAAAAGTTGCTCTTGCTGTTTAGCTGGCATTGCGGCTACAGGTGCGGCAATAGGTGCGGCAAACAATTCCGTTTTTTTAGCCAGTTGCCGACCTTTTGCTGTGAGTAAAATCCGAAAACTTCGTGCATCATCGGCAATTTCACGCTTAATAAATTCTTTTTGTTCAAGCACTTTTATCGCATCGCTCATTGTTGGTTTGCTCATATTAAATTCAGCCGCCAAAGCACTCACCGAACACAATGCACCGCTGTGATGGAGCAGAAAAATAATGATCTGATTTTGCACCGGACTTAATCCATTCCGGCGATTTTCTTCCCAAAGCAAAACCCTGAATGCTTCAGAAATTCGTTCTAGAGCTGCAACTGTTTTTCCTGCCGTGCCCGCCAGTTCAGGATTAAAGACTGATTCTGCCATAAAATGAAATTGCTCCGCAAGTTAGTGATCCTAACCATGCGGAGCAATTCAGAATAATTTGTTTAGCCGCGAACATCGGCAAGACTTGCACCAAAATTAATGTGCAAAACCTGACCGTTTTCGAGCACCAGAGCCGGAACTGATTTCACGCCTGCCTTTTCTGCAGCATCAATCTGCCCGCGCTGTTCGCCAAGGTGAACAATTTCAACTTTTACTTTTGAAGTATCGGTAAGCTGCAATAACTCTTGCTCTGCACTTACACAAACCGGGCATCCGGCATGATAGAATGTTGCTGTTTGCATTGTTTTTTAGTTTGTGATTTTACTGATTTCGGCTGCGGGCCCTGCTTTACCGAAAGAGTAAATTCTGATTTGACATCACAAATATAAATAGGACTCCTAACTATATAAAATCAAAAACGAAAAGGACTCCTAACTTATTGATATTAACCAGAAAAGATTTTTGAGTTTATACTACTCTTCCGGAAACCACTCTTTCGAACTCCGGTAAACTGTGCCTTTAAACAGTGCAACGCTTTCGCCATTTGCATTGCGGATGGTAATGTGATAAACTGCGATTTTATTGGAAAGGCTCATTTCTTCGGCAGTTGCTGTAATAACTTCACCGGCACGAAGCTGCTGCGTATGCGAAATTGATGTTTCAACCGAAACAGCCATCCGTCCGTGTGCATTTGAAGCAAAGGCCAGCGCGCTGTCGGCAAGCGAATACGTAATTCCGCCATGCGCAATTCCGAAACCGTTGGTCATTTCTTCGCGCACTGTCATGCGAAGCACACAACTGCCGGGAGCAACTTTAACACGTTCAATGCCCAGCCATTGACTGAAAGCATCGCCGGTGTACATTTTATCAACTACGTTGCGGGCAAGTTCGGGCTGTTCCATTTTTCAAAGATAATGAAGTCCATTACTTTAAAAATACGCCCAAGGCAATTACAAAATTCAAATCAATTCAACAACAAACCTTCTGTAACCAAAATAAAGCGTTCATCACGCAAAATAAATTTTTGTCGCCCGATCTCAATAAAATCACCATCCTGCATTGTTCCCAAATTCATCACATCCTGATTAACGGTGTGTACACTTCCGCCTGTTTGCCGGGCCAGAAAAAGATAGTCGATGTTTACACCTGTGCGCGAACCGCAGAGAATAAAATGCACAGGCCGGTCAATTTTCTGAAACAGTTCCAGATCGCGGGGCGATGCCCAGTTGTCGGCAATCACTACAATCTCTGCTGATTTCGGAAATTGTTTGATGACTGCCAGAATTGCTTCAATGTAATTTTCAGGAATATCTCCGCCGTCGCCGGCATTCATGCACTCTGCGGCTTTGCGGCAAACCGTATCGAAGCCGCTGCCTTTTACGGAATACAATCCTCCTGCTTTTCCCAGTCCTTTTTGCCCTGTAGTTTTCTGGTCGCCATCGTTAAAAAATAAAAAAGCATTGCAGCGGTTTGTCATTCCGGGTTCGCTGAGCCATGCGAAAAGCTGTGCGCTGTAGGGCGACATACTTCCGGTAACATCGCACACAACAGCCATATTCTGCCAGTTGTTTCGCTTAAATGTGCTGATGATAACTGAGTCAGGATTGTTGCGGTTGTAGCCACTCAGCATCATGCTTCGCGGGCCAAGTGCTGCCAGCGAATCTTCGGAAAGCGTTATGCTTTTCCGCAGCCGGTGATCCATGATGCGCTCGGTATAGGCAATTGTTGTATGTGCGGAATCTGTCCACCGGGCTTCCACTACTGTGCCGTCGAGTTGCGAAGACCGCAGGTAAAAACGCAAACTGTCGTCGGGAATGCTGCGGCGGATGCGGACTGGCTTTCCGCCCATTATAGCAACACCAACCGTGCCCGTTAAAGCGGTGCCGCCGCTTGCGGAAGTTGAAGTTCCGGTACTGCCCGAAACCGAACTGCCGCCGCCCGAAAAAATTCCACCGCCAATAAGCGAATCCAGAAACCGCATTTCGGTGCGCACCAGTGCGGGCGAAGCGGGTTCACGCATAACAACTACAAAGCCATGAAAAAAGGTGCGGCCGCTTTCAGGCGATGTGGCTCCGGTTTGTCCGACTAGCCGCCATTCAGTTAACGCATTGGAAAAAATATCCGGCACTGCACGCTGCAACTCATCGAGGCGGCGGTTGTTGAGGCCCTGCTGATTGAAATCGGGCGAAACGGCAAACTGGGTGTAAACCAGATCAACCCGCTCAATCTGTTTGCCGCGAAGCTGTGCAACCTGCTGCGGACTGATAAATGCAGCCGAAGCAAAAGGCATTTCAAGCCAGACAATGCGGCGACCGGGCTGCGCTGTTTCTGCTGAGTACTTCACCGGCTGCAGCCGCGAAGCAGTTAACTGTGCGGCAACGGCACTGCGGTTTTGTGCAGTCAATGCGCTTGAAAGCAGAAGAAAAATTAAAAATGCAGCAGCTCGCATACAATACAATAATAACTGATTGCCGGAAAAGATACAGTGTGCTTATGCAATCATTAACGCACAACTTATTGTTTTAGCATATCAGTTCAATTGACACGCACCAACAGCTTGCGACTAAAATCAGGATTGGTAAGCGAACGCATCCGAACTTCAGCCATACCTGTTGAACTTATATGCGTTTCAACGGGAAGAATAATTCGTATTTCTTTCCCGGCATCAACAGTGCAGGTAATCTCGGATGTAACCGTTAGTGTTGCTTCTCCGGGCTTCTGATAATTAATTGTATAGGCGTAAGTGTCGCCCGAAGTTCCTTCATTCGTCAGGAAAAAGTACGGCGGTGTTTTGCCCAAATTCCGAACACCTTCGCGAATAGTAAAATAGCATGGATACAGTGATGTGGCGTAATGTGTCCGGCTTTGCTGAAATTCATTCCAGCGTTTGTTTTTGCTGTCATAAAGTTCGGGGGCTGCTTCCCACACAATTTCTTTCGCACGATTCACTTCAAACACCCGTGCCAATGATCCTCCGCACACCAAAATGTTTCCGTCCGGCAATAACTCTGCATTACCCATGCGTTCTGCATTTCGGGAAAACCCTCCGTCGCGGCGAAGATCAAACTCCCAAAGTGTGGTAAGCTGATTTTGTTCTGCTTTCACGAGTTGAACCGAAGAATGTCCTTCATTCTGCAAAACATTACCATTATTATTAAACACCAGCAGCGAATCACCACCCAATACATTTACATCATGCTGATTGGCAAATTTACCGGTGTATGCAGCAATAACCTTTCCGGTAATGCGCTCAATTTTCAGCACCAGATTCAGCATTCGAAATCCTGCATATACATACTGCCCTTTTGCATCGGTACTGATGCTGCTCATAAATGCTTTTGAATATGGCTGACTGCCATCGCCGGAATTTACTACAATATCTTCCTGCTTAAAATAATTGCGCGACGACCATAACCAGGTTTGCTGACCAAGCCAATTATATTCTGTGATATATGCAATACTCCGGTAGTTTTTCCACAGTTAATCGAAGCCAATTTAATTAA
>JBKDHA010000076.1:0-9717 GCA_046335555.1 Bacteroidota bacterium | reverse complement strand
ACAGCAGCAAAATAAGACGCTTGCACATTTAATTTTTTGCAACTTAGATATTGACCTAAGTTGCAAAAAAATCAGGCGGATTTATGAAAAGTGCTGTAATTGGGGCAGGATAGCGGCATGAAATACTACCGGAGTATTGTTTAGAAACAAATACAATTAAAGATGAGCATGAAGTTGTTAAATGGGTTGGATCAACAGACACTGTTAAGTACGGTTACCGACCCGAAATTTATCACGATATGCCTGTGGATGAAGCTTTCGAAGTTTCGGCAGGGTGGGTGTTTATTGAATTGGCGAAAAAAATTGGAAGAGAAAATTACCTGAAGTATTTGTCGTTGTGTAATTACGGCAATCTGAATCTGTCGCAGCAGGATGCCGACTTTTGGAATTTCGGCAGCTTTGGAATTTCGCCACAAAATCAGGTTGAGTTTATCAAAAATCTTTACCTCGGAAAGCTGCCGTTTTCCAAACGCAATATTGATATTGTAAAACGGGTAATGCTGACTGAGAAAAGTGAAAACTACACAATCAGCGCCAAAACCGGCTGGACCAGAGAAAACAATATCAATACCGGCTGGTGGGTTGGTTTTGTGGAGACAAAAACGAATGTTTACTTTTTCGCAACACGTCTCTTGCAAGACAGAGCACTGAACAGAGATGATTTTGGGGCTTGCAGGAAAGAAATAACAAGAAAAGTATTCAGAAGCCTGAAAATAATTGATTAGGAAAAGCTTCATATGCGGTAATAGAAGTTGCGATTATGACCTTCGATAATTATTGAAAATAAACCGATTTGCGACAAGCCAAAAAATAATCATGAAACGTATATACAATAAACAGAATCATGAGACGAATTGCTTTTTTGACAGATGTTCATTTAGACGAACAATTTCCAATCGACAATGATGTAGATCCTTATGTAAATCTGCGAATAACTTTAAATGACCTTTCAAAACGAAACATTACGGAAATTGTAGTTGGCGGTGATAATTACATGCAATACAGCATTTTGTCGTATTTCAACGTACTGTGCAGCAAGATGGTTAAGTGATATGCCAGGCTTTTTTTATCAACAGCATAAATTCCTAAATAAGAATAATTATCTTTACCGAATAATTATTGATTTTAATTCAATGAACAATTTTTTGAGAGAAAAGCTGCAGGAGAAAGGATTAAAGGTAACACCTCAACGTGTTGTTATTTATGATGCTATTGTTAAATTAAACAATCACCCAACAGCCGAGAATATTATTGCATACATTAAAGAAAATCATCCCAATATTTCCGTCGGAACGGTTTACAAAGTATTGGATTCGCTCGTAGAAAACGAACTTCTCAAAAAGGTAAAGACAGAAAAAGATATTATGCGTTATGATGCTGTTTTATCAAACCACCATCATTTATATTGCGCTGAAACAGACCGCATTGAAGATTATGAAGATGATAAGTTGAATAAACTCATTAATGATTACTTCAAGAAGAACAGCATAAAAAATTTCAAAGTTCAGGATATAAAACTTCAGATAACAGGAAAATTCAATACTAATACTAAAAAGAAATAACCATGAGTAATTCTAGCGAAGGCAAATGTCCTTTTCCGCACGGACAAATGAAGCAAACTGCAGGCGCGGGTACATCAAATAAAGATTGGTGGCCTAACCGTTTGAATCTTGGGATTCTTCGTCAGCATTCTTCTCTTTCTGATCCAATGGACAAAGGGTTTAATTATGCCGAAGAGTTCAAGAAATTGGATTTGAAAGCAGTTAAGAAAGATATTTTCGATTTGATGACTACCTCGCAAGACTGGTGGCCAGCGGATTACGGGCATTATGGTCCGCTTTTCATTCGTATGGCATGGCACAGTGCGGGTACATATCGTATTGCCGACGGTCGCGGCGGTGCCGGATCAGGCAATCTGCGTTTTGCTCCTACAAACAGTTGGCCCGATAACGGCAATTTAGATAAAGCCCGTTTTTTGCTTTGGCCAATTAAACAGAAATACGGCAATAAAATTTCCTGGGCCGATCTGATGATTCTTACCGGCAACTGTGCTTTGGAATCTATGGGTTTCAAAACATTCGGATTTGCAGGAGGCCGCGAAGATATTTGGGAGCCTGAACAAGACATTAACTGGGGCAACGAAACCGAATGGCTGGGTGATAAACGCTACAAAGGAAACAGAGAACTGGATAATCCGCTGGGCGCTGTACAAATGGGATTGATTTACGTAAACCCGGAAGGCCCTAACGGAAATCCTGATCCTATGGCTTCTGCAATAGATGTTCGCGAAACCTTTGCCCGCATGGCAATGAACGACGAAGAAACCGTTGCACTTGTTGCAGGCGGACATACCTTCGGAAAAGCACACGGAGCGGCAAGTGCAACACATGTTGGCCGTGAGCCGGAAGGAGCAAGCATCGAAGAAATGGGCATGGGCTGGAAAAACAGCTACGGCACAGGCGCTGGTAAAGATGCAATTACCAGCGGAATTGAAGGTGCATGGAAACCGAATCCTACAACCTGGGACAATGGCTATTTCGAAACACTTTTCAAATACGAGTGGAAATTAACCAAGAGCCCCGCCGGTGCACAACAGTGGACACCCACCGATGAAAGTGCTGCTACAACAGTTGTTGATGCACACGACAAAACAAAGTTTCATGCGCCGATGATGACAACAGCCGATATGGCGTTGAGAATGGATCCGACCTATGAAAAAATTTCACGAAAATTCATGAATGATTTTGATGCTTTTGCTGATGCGTTTGCAAGAGCATGGTACAAATTAACACACAGAGATATGGGCCCGATAGCCCGTTATCTCGGTGAAGAAGTTCCGAAAGAAGTATTGATTTGGCAGGATCCGATTCCGGCTTCAATTACAGATTTAAACGACAGCGACATTGCTGCACTGAAAAGCACAATTTTATCAAGCGGCCTTTCAATTGCACAGTTGGTTTCAACAGCTTGGGCATCGGCTTCAACATTCAGAGGTTCTGATAAGCGCGGAGGTGCTAGTGGTGCACGCGTTCGCCTTGAGCCCCAAATTAATTGGGAAGCAAACAATCCGGCGCAATTAAAAACTGTGCTTGCGGCCTACGAAAAAATTCAGAAAGAATTTGGTAAACCGGTTTCTCTTGCCGATTTAATTGTATTGGGCGGATGCGCTGCAATTGAAAAAGCTTCCGCTAATGCAGGCCATACTGTTTCTGTTCCGTTTACAACCGGCAGAGGTGATGCTACTTTAGAACATACCGATGTTGCATCGTTTGCGGTTTTGGAACCCAAAGCCGACGGATTCAGAAACTATAAAAGCGCAACCTGTGTTTCGGTTACAGAAGAAATGCTTATTGACAAAGCCCAGCTTCTAACGCTAACAGCACCCGAAATGACTGCCTTGGTTGGTGGTTTGCGAGTTCTGAACACAAACTTTGATGGCTCGAAGCATGGTGTGTTTACCAAAAATCCGGAAACACTCACCAACGATTTCTTCACCAATTTGCTGGATCTGGGAACAACCTGGAAAGCCACAAACGAAACCGGTGAAACCTTTGAAGGTCGCAGCAGAACAACCGGCGAAGTTAAATGGACAGCCACCCGCGCTGATCTTGTGTTTGGCTCTAACTCGGAGTTACGCGCCATTGCGGAGATCTACGCCATGGACGGCGGCAAAGAGAAATTTGTAAAAGATTTCGTTGCTGCATGGAATAAAGTGATGAATCTCGACAGATTCTAAATCTTGCATCCTAAATAAAGAGGCTGTTCATTTTTACTTTGAACAGCCTCTTTCTATTAATGCGTTTTTTGATAGAAAATTGATTTGAGAAAGTGTAATGAAATGTAATTTCACCAAATGGAAGTAAAATATATTCAAGCACTGCATCCTCAACCCGGGAAGACGAACAAGAGAATTACTTTGGAAAAATATGACTTCATAAAAGAAAGTTTATTGAAGATTATTAAAGAGCAGGAATTAACTCACACAGAACTCATGGAAGAGTTATATGCAAGAGTAAAAGATAGTTTTAAAGGAGGAGTTCAATGGTATGGTGAAGTTGTTAAACTTGATTTAGAAGCAAGGGAAATTATTGAACGCACAAAAGCAAAACCCGAAAAATACAAATTGAAATAATTAATAAGAATCCAGAAAGCTTTCGCAGGTTTATATACCCGGAATATTACCGCTCAGCGTTACATTTCCTTGCGGATTCTGCAACTGAGTTTGCTTCCAGATTCCGCCATCCACATAAATAGTTACCGTATAATCGTATTGCGGCGAAGTGCTGCTCACGGTTACTTTCATAAACTCACCCGGTTCGGCGCGCCTCACCGGCGATGACCAGTTTTGAGCCGAAGTACTGGCTACCGTTTCTGTACCTGTTTCGTTTGCGGTGTAGCTGACTATGCAGGTTGCAGAGCCTCCGGTTGCCTGCTTTACATTTACAGTAACCGAACGTGTTTCTTCACGACGGCAACCAAAGAACACGAGTAATATCAAAAAAGGCAGCCAGCGCATAGTAGTTGAAATTTGATGTTACTGCAAATTACTGCGGCCGGAGCAATCACACAAGATAATTTACAGAACCGGTTGCTTTGGGTGTGCAGGTGGATTTTCAGCGCAGTTAGTTTACCATTAGGTTGCAGCCGCGCACATCGCTGTTGTCGAAACGGCCGAGAACTTCAAAGCTGCCGTCGGGATTCAGTTTGCCGAGATCGGATGTGGCAATGAAACTGCAGCTGTGCAAATTGGCAAGGTCGGTAATGCTGATGCCGCCGGTTTTGCCGTGTGCCGTAAGGCTCAGCGGATCGTTCATTTCGCGGATACTGATGCGCATCCAGGGCGGGCATCGGAATATGCCGCTGCCATTCGAGTAAGCTTGCGAAAGCAACTCCGTCATGCCATATTCCGAATGTATTTGCGAACTGCCGAATGCGCCGCTGAGTTGTGCATGCACTTCTTCGCGAATCATTTCGCGGCGGCGGCCTTTCATGCCTCCGGTTTCCATAATAGTGGTGTGCGGCAACGGCTGCGGAAACTGCTCGGCCAAATCAAGCAGCGCATACGTAACACCGAGCAGCAAAACTTTTTGTCCGGCTGCATTCAGTTGCTGCAGTTTCTCAGAAAGCTCGGCTAAGTTGTGCAGGTAAAAACCGCTTTCTGAGCGGCCGCTGCGTACAATCAAGTTATTGGCCATGTAAACCAGCGAAGAGCCCGAACGTTCGAGATACGAAGGCAGCAAAGCCAGCACAACGTAGTCGCGCACATCACCATAAAACAACTCAAAGCAGCGCCCGAAACTTTCTTCATACAGCGAAAGATCGGCCACCGGATGCTGCGAAGTAATTTGCCCTGTAGTTCCGCTGCTGGTGAAGATTTGCTGCGGTGTATGCCCTTCGGCAATGATGCTGAACTTCTTGAACATCTCTACCGGCAGGTGCGGAATTTCATGCACATGGTTCAGCCTTTCAGCATCAACGCCAAGTAATTCTAAAAACTCACGATACACCGCAACATGCTTCGCTTGATAGCGAAACACTTCAAGAGCAAGCGCATCATAATTGCTGCTGCTGAAGATTGCGGCACGAAGTTGTTCTGCATTCACGGTTGTAAAGTTCGTAAAAAGAACAAACCCGCTTTCTGGGGAAAACGGGTTTGTTCTTTTTTGTTGATTCAGCAAATATCAAATAAACATATCGAGCAAGTAATAAACACCTGCACCTACCAAGCCCGAAACCGGAATGGTAAGAATCCACGCCCAAAGCAGGTTAACCGTAACGCCCCAGCGCACTGCCGATACGCGTTTAACAACTCCTACACCAATAATAGCACCGGTAATGGTGTGTGTAGTAGAAACCGGAACACCCATACCCTGCGATACACCGTAGAGTGTAATAGCACCAGCCGTTTCAGCGGCTACACCTTCGAGCGGAGTAACTTTGGTGATTTTGGTGCCCATTGTTTTCACAATGCGCCAGCCTCCCATCATGGTGCCGAGACCAATTGCAGAATAGCAGATCAGCGGAACCCAATCAGGAATATGTTTGATTTTTTCTTTGAGTTTGGTTCCGTGCTCTTTGAGATAAACCTTTTTGTATTCGGGATAAGTTACACCTTCAGGAAGTGTTACTTTGGCATTGGTTTTCTCGTCAACGTAACTGTATTTGATTGTTGTCCAGTCTGCAATTTTGTAATCAGAATCAATCTTAATCATTGCTGAATTAAACACCATAAGTGCAGCAGCAATAATGCCCATTACTTTTTGTGAATCACTTCCACCGTGACCGATACTGAAAGCTGCTGACGAAAGCAACTGTAGTCGTTTAAACCAGCGTTCGGTTTTGGCATGTGGCGATTTACGGACAATTTGTAGAATTAAAACTGTAAGCAAGTAGGAAACAACAAGGCCAATAATCGGAGCAAGAAAAATAAACAGGAAAGTTTTAACAATGCTTTCTTGATTGACAACCGAAAATGATCCGGCATGGGCAACAGCAGCTCCGGCAAAACCACCAATAAGTGTATGCGAAGAACTCGACGGAATGCCATACCACCAGGTAAGCAGGTTCCAGAAAATCGCAGCTACAATGCCCGCAAAAATTACGGTTAAGTTAATGGCATCGCTGTGAACTGTTTTGGCAACGGTATCAGCAACTTTAAGGTCGAAAATCCAGAACGCTACGAAGTTGAAGAAAGCGGCCCAAATTACTGCCTGAAAAGGTGTTAATACTTTGGTCGAAACCACCGTTGCAATCGAATTGGCGGCATCGTGAAACCCGTTAATCAGGTCAAACACAACCGCCAAAACGATAATTATTATGAGTACTGTCATCATAACGAACAGTGGTTACGCTTATGCGTATTTAATCAGAATTGACTGAATAACGTTGGCTGCATCTTCGCACTTATCGGTTGCAGTTTCGAGAGCAGAGAGCAATTCTTTGATCTTGATGATCTGAATAGCATCTTTTTCGGTTTCGAAAAGCGAAGCAATACTGCGGTTGAAAACATCATCGGCCTCGTTTTCGAGACTGTTGATTTTTACGCAGGATTCTTTAATGGCATCCAGATTCTTCATATTCTTCAGGTTCACAACAGCCACGTTCAGCTCAAGTGATCCTTTGAGAATAATTTCGGCAAGTTTTACAACCGATTCGTCAAGTACTTCTACACGGTAAAGCTCAATACGCTTTGATGAGCCGTGAATGAAGTCAAGTACATCATCAATTGCTGATGTCAAAGCGTGAATATCTTCACGATCAAACGGAGTGATAAAGTTCCGGCTGAGTTCATTAAAAATCATGTGGGTGATGTTATCACCTGTATGTTCAAGATGTTCTATCTCTTTAATAAGCTCTTTGCGGCGGTCAGAAACGGGTGTAGTTACCATCTCATTAAGCACTTTTGATGCTTTAATAAGGTTCTGAGTTGCCTGTTCGAAAAGCGGAAAGAATTTACGGTCTTTCGGGACGAGTAATTGTAAAATGCCCATTTGATGTGTGAATTAGATAAGGCTTGGTTGCGGCAAAGGTAATTAGCCGGTGAATAGGTTGGGTTAAGTTAATGTTATCAACTGTAAATAATTGATAATCAATTTTTAGAGTCGTGTTTCAGGACTTTTGCTTCGACGAAGAAGATAATTTCTTCGGCAATATTTTTTGTTTGATCTCCAACACGTTCCAATTTCCGGGTTATGGAAAGCATGTTCAGACAATGCAGCGGTTCAGGGGTATTCTGAATGAGTTGTAATGTTGTTTTTGTTGCTGCCAGATTAATTTCATCCAGCAAATCATCTTTCCCGAAAACATCGCGTGCCAATGCTGTGTCTTCATTAATGAACGCATGAAGCGCATCATCTAACATAGAGAGTGCTGTTTTATACATTTCATCAAAACGGTATGCCTCAATCAGTTCTTTCGGGAATGGTGTGTTAACATCCAGCACATAACGTGCTATCCCTTCGGCATTATCAGCTATGCGTTCGAGGTTGGTGTTTATTTTGAGTGCTGCCAGTATAAAGCGGAGATCGACAGCAACCGGATTAAACAGGGCGAGGATGTTTTCGCAGTCGCGGTCGGTTTTGAGCTCAAGGACATTAATCTGCCGCTCAAGTTCAAGCACTTCACGAGCAAGTCCGTGGTCAAATTCAAGCAATGCGTTTTTGCATTTACTGAGTTGTGCCCGAACCTGCCGCTGCATATCAATGAGTTGCTCTTTAAGCAGGTGCAGTTCTGTGTCGAGGTGTGTCATTGCTTTTGTATGGCAGTCGTTTAACCAAAACGGCCGGTGAGGTAATTTTGTGTTTTCGGATTTTTCGGGTTGGTGAAAATTGCTTTTGTGGAGCCGGTTTCAACCAATTCACCTTCATAAAAAAATGCGGTGTAATCGCTTACCCGTCCGGCCTGCTGCATATTGTGCGTAACAAACAGAATGGTGTAATTTTCTTTGAGCGAATAAATCAATTCCTCAATGCGCGCTGCCGAAATCGGATCAAGTGCTGAAGCCGGTTCATCCATCAGCAATACCGAAGGTTCAACCGCCAGCGCACGGGCAATGCACAAACGCTGCTGCTGTCCGCCCGAAAGTTTCCAGGCCGAGTTGCGGAGTTTATCTTTTACTTCATCCCAGAGGAATGCGCGTTTCAGAGCATGCTCAACATGGTCGGCAATAAAGCCTTTATCGGTAATTCCGTTTACCCGCAAGCCATAAGCTACATTTTCGTAAATGCTTTTCGGGAATGGATTGGCTTTTTGAAACACCATGCCCACATTTTTGCGGAGCTGGTCAATATCCGCATTGCGGCCATAAACATCTTCACCGTCAATAAAAATCTCGCCGGTAATTTTTACATCCGGAATAAGATCGTTGAGGCGGTTGAACACGCGGAGGAACGTAGTTTTCCCGCATCCGCTTGGCCCGATAAGCGCGGTTACAGTTTTTTCGGGAATACTCATACTTATTCCCTTCAGCGCATGAAAATTACCATAATGCAGGTTCACCTGATTGGCCGAAATCTTTTCAGGCTTTGCGCCTGACTTCGGTTTATCGGTATGCTGGTTTAAATTGGTATCCATGCTTACGATTAATTCTGATTGTTACGGCTGAGGCGGTTTCTGAGCAAACCGGTGAGCATATTCATGAGTAATACAATGAGCATAAGCACGAGTGCTGTGCCAAATGCCGCCGGCTGTGCTTTTTCAATATCGGTTCCGCTGGTAGCCAGCACATAGAGGTGATACGGCAGCGCCATTACCTGATCAAATATACTGCCCGGAAGTCTTGTGAGAAAATAGGCTGCGGCAGTAAAAAGAATCGGTGCCGTTTCGCCCGAAACCCGGCCAATGGCCAGCACAAAGCCGGTGAGAATGCCGGGCATGGCTTGCGGCAAAACTACCCGGCTTGTAGTTTGCCAGCGTGTAGCTCCGAGTGCATAACTGCCCATGCGATGCGCGGGATCTACGGCTTTCAGTGCTTCTTCGGTGGTGCGAATTACAACTGGCAAAACCATAATGGCCAGTGTAAGCGAACCTGCAAGAATACTGCTTCCGAAACCAAGCCCGTTTACAAAAAGCGACATCCCGAAAAGCCCGAAAACTACTGAAGGCACGCCCGCAAGGTTACTCGTCATGAGCCGGATAAACTGACGCACCGGGCCATTGGGAACATACTCGTTGAGATAAATGCCGGCCATAACGCCTACCGGAAATGCAAACAGCATA
>JBKDHA010000075.1:0-24012 GCA_046335555.1 Bacteroidota bacterium | reverse complement strand
TGAGGTAATTCGAGAAAAATCGTTACAAGAAAAGGGAGTTCATTTTGTAAAATTGAACGCTGCTTATTCTACTTTGTCTGTAAAAGGAAAAGTTAAAAAAAAGCATCTGGTGCTGGATAGTTTGATGTATAAACCGGGATTAATAGTGTTGAGAGATAACAGGAAACCGATATTATATCCATTAATTATAAACGGCTGCGAGAATATATCGCTGGAAAAAGAAATCTTGGAACTCTAATCTGAAAAACAGAGCGGAGTACAGAGCGAGAAACAGAGCGAGAAACAGAGCGAGAGCGGAGTACAGAGCGAGAAACAGAATGAGAGCGCATCGAAACTAATTTCGCTGTCGCTCTGTTTCTCGCTCTGATTTACGCTCTCATTCTCGCTCTGAAATAATCGGTCATTGAGGTAGAAGTTCTTCCCTTAACATTTTTTTTGCCCTGCTTACCCCGCATTCCGCCCCGGCCTGTTACCTTTGCTTTTTGTACCTGACTTCCGACTATGCAACAAGACATACAAGCGCTTAATACCCGCATCCGGGAAGAAAGCGCATTTGCAGATGCTATCAGCAAGGAACTTGACCACGCAATTGTAGGTCAGAAAATGATGGTAGAACGCCTGCTTATTGCCCTGCTCTCTAACGGACATATTCTGCTCGAAGGCGTGCCGGGACTAGCAAAAACATTAGCTGTTAAATCGCTGGCTTCTACAATTGACGCTGCTTTCAGCCGCATTCAGTTTACACCCGATTTGCTTCCGGCCGACCTTATCGGTACTATGATTTACAGTCCGAAGCAGGAACAGTTTACCGTGCGCAAAGGTCCCGTTTTTGCCAATTTCGTGCTGGCCGATGAAATCAACCGTGCTCCGGCAAAAGTGCAGAGCGCCCTGCTCGAAGCCATGCAAGAACGGCAGGTAACTATTGGCGATGAAACTTTCAAACTGCCGGAGCCGTTTCTGGTGCTTGCTACCATGAACCCGGTTGAGCAGGAAGGAACCTACCCCCTCCCCGAAGCTCAGGTGGATCGCTTTATGCTGAAAGTGGTAATTACTTACCCCAATCGCGATGAGGAACAACGCATCATCCGCCAGCAACTCAGCACCACGCAAACCAAGCCGAAACAAATTCTGAATACTGCGGATATTCTCCGTGCCCGCCAAACTGTGAACAGTGTTTACCTCGATGAAAAAATTGAGAAATATATTGTTGACATAGTGTTTGCCACACGCTTCCCCGATCAGTACCGACTGCCCAACCTTACGCCGCTCATTTCGTTTGGCGGATCACCGCGGGCAAGCATAAACCTGGCAATGGCGGCAAAAGCCTACGCATTTTTGCAGCATCGCGGTTTTGTAATTCCGGAAGATGTGCGCGCAATCTGTCACGATGTGCTGCGTCACCGAATCGGGCTTACCTACGAAGCGGAAGCTGAGAATGTAACCACAGAGGCTATCATCAATCAAATTCTCAACGTGGTGCAGGTTCCGTAAGGAGCAGCACAACACACCCGGCATGGAAACCAGCGAACTGCTGAAAAAGGTGCGCCGCATCGAACTTAAAACCCGCAGCATGAGCTCGCAGGTGTTTTCGGGCGAATATCACAGTGCCTTCAAAGGCCGCGGCATGACTTTCAGCGAAGTGCGCGAATATCAGCCGGGCGATGAAGTACGCACAATCGACTGGAACGTTACTGCGCGCTTGAATCATCCATACGTAAAAGTTTTTCAGGAAGAACGCGAACTTACTGCCATGATTCTTGTGGATGTGAGCGCTTCAGGTGCATTTGGTTCGCACGGACAACTCAAACGCGAACTGCTCACAGAAATCTGTGCAGTACTTGCTTTTTCGGCGATACAGAACAACGATAAAGCCGGCGTTTGCTTTTTCAGTGATGCGATAGAGAAATTTATTCCGCCCCGTAAAGGCCGTGGACATATCCTTCGCATCATTCGCGAAATGGTGGAAATGAAACCGCTGGGCAAAGGCACCAACCTTGAAGCAGCACTCGATTATTGCACCAATGCGCTGAAACAACGCTGCATCCTTTTTGTGCTTTCCGATTTTATGTCGCCCGATGCCGAGCGTATGCTGCGCATGGCCAACCGCCGGCACGATGTAGTTTGTATCAACATTTTCGACCGGCGTGAGCTTGAAATGCCGGATGCCGGAATCATTCAGGCTGAAGACCCGGAAACCGGCGCATTGATGTGGATTGATACTTCTGATCCGAAAGTGCGGCAGGATTATGCCCGTCAGGCACGAATGCACCGACTCAGAATTGAAAATACATTCAAGCGCTCAGGCGTTGATGCCGCGCACATTGCCACCGGCGACGATTATATAAAAACACTTTCGGCACTGTTTCACAGTCGCGAAAAAATTGCTCGCAAGCGATGATGCGACTGCTGCATACCGCTTTTCTGCTGCTGTTCATACAAACAGCTGTAGCACAAACGCAGTCGCGTGTTGTTGCGAAAGCCTCGCTTCAGCAAAACACAATTCGTATCGGTGAGCAGATAAATCTAAAACTCAGTATCCGCTATCGCGAAGGTTCTAAGAAAACTGCAATTGTTTGGCCAGAACTGAAAGACACTATTACTGCAGGTGTTGAAATTATTTCGCAGGACAGTATTCATACCGATTTACGTGACCGGAATTCAGTGCTTTATGAGCAATGGAGAAACATTACCATTACTGTTTTTAATGAGGGAATATATACAATACCTGCAAAAATTTTTATCGTTGATAATGTCCCCTATGCAACACCTCCTCTGGTCTTAACTGTTAACACAGTTCCTGTTGACACCACCCAGACGATAAAAGACATCAAAGAAATTTTCGATGTTCCTTCACCAATTCTGAAAGAAAAAACAAGCTGGTTCAAATGGTGGATAGCAGTTGCAGCCTTAGCTATACTAATTGCAGCTGGCATTTATGCTTGGTTCGCATTACGTAAAAAGTCAAAACCTGTAACCCAAAATATTGAGCCTGACAACAAACTGGAAGCACATGAACAGGTGCTCGAAGAACTTATAGCTCTCGCCAAACGAAGGCTTTGGGAGCAGCCGGACGAACTCAAGAACCATTATTCGCGGCTTTCGGATATACTCAGAAGCTGGTCGGCAGAACGCTACAGAATTGGCGCGCTGGAAATGACAACCGGCGAAATTCTTCAGCATCTTCGCTACAAACAAGTTGATGAAACTGCTGTGATGCTGCTCCGCGATGTGTTGCTCAGTGCCGATGGAGTGAAGTTTGCAAAGTATGTTCCGCCCGCCGAGGATAATGAACGATGCTTGCAAATAGCCATGGCTTTTGTGAAAAAAACACCATTCCCGGCTCCGGTTATTGTTCCACCAGCAACACCTGTTCAGTCATGATTAGTTGGTTCAGAGAGCTTGTGTTTGCTAATCCGGTAGTGTTCTGGGGAATGCTGCTGTTGCCGGTTTTGCTGGTCATTATTATGCTGCGCCGCAATTCGCGTTCATCGATAATACTTTCATCGGCCAGATTTATTTCGAAGCCGAAAACACCTGCCCGTGTAATGTGGCGGCCGGTTTTGCTTGTGCTTAGAATGCTGGCACTAGTGCTACTGTTTATCATTGTGGCCCGGCCGCAATCGCGTAACGGCTGGAAACGGGATCCGAAAGAAGGTATTGATATCATGCTGTCGATAGATGTTTCGCCGAGTATGAACGGAACAGACATCCCGCCTACTCGCCTTGATGCTGCGAAAACAGAAGCCTCCCGATTTGTAAGTGAACACCCTGATGACCGTATTGGAGTTGTTGTGTTCAGTGCCGAAACTTATACACTCAGTCCGCTAACGTCAGACCATGGCGCATTGATGGAGTTAATCGAAACCATAGGCGGAAACGATTTGGAATCAGGCACTGCAATTGGTATGGGTTTAGCCAAAGCCGCCGAACGATTAGAGAAAAGTGAAGCAAAAAGCAGAATCATAATATTGCTCACTGATGGTAAAAACAATGCCGGTATAATTGCGCCTCTTGATGCTGCGCGTCTTGCAAAATCGTTGAATATTAAAGTATATACAATTGGACTGGGCACAGATGAAGAATCATTACAGCCCGTTTCCAAAAACCCCGATGGCACTTATAATCAGGACTATCGCAAAACAGAAATAGATGAAAGGTTGATGGCTGAAATATCTTCAATGACCGGAGGGAAATATTTCAGGGCAAAAGATGCTGATAAACTTGAAGATGTCTATACCGAAATCAGTAAGCTCGAAAAATCAGAATATGATGATAGCTCACAAACCGAGCAGCGAAACGAAGAGTTTTTACCATTTCTGGTGCTGCTGCTTATCATTGTGACTACCGAAGTTGTTCTCCGCTACACCGTTTTTGATACAACCAATTAAACGCGCATGAGTTTCGAATATCCCTGGTTATTGCTTTTGCTGCTGCTTGCCGTTCCGGTATGGCTGCTGTTTCTGCGTACCGGCAAACTCAGGCAGGAAAGACTGAACCGCTTTGCAGAAAGCCGGCTCATGGGCAAATTGCTAAAAGGTGATTCGCCGGGACTGCGCAACTGGCGGTTTGTGCTGGTGTTCGGAGCTTTGCTAATTGTGCTTTTTTGTGCTTCCGGTCCTCGCATCAGAGGTGGGAAAGAAACCGTGCAGCTGAATGGTATTGATATTATGCTGGTGATTGATATTTCAAACAGTATGCTGGCTAATGATCTGCAACCTAACCGGCTTGAACGCACAAAGCTCGAACTGATACGCATGATTCAGCGTTCGGAAAACGACCGGTTTGGTATTATTGTTTTTGCCGGCCGGGCAATTCCGCAACTTCCGCTGACTACCGATAAAGGCTCGGCGCTTGCTGTTGTTGAAGCATTATCAACCAACGATATTATGCGGCAAGGCACAAACATTGAAGAAGCTTTGCAGTTAGCTTCACGCTCATTCAGCAACGACGGACGTGCGCGTTCTTTAATCCTCATCAGCGATGGCGAAGCACATGAAGGCGATGCGGCAGGTGTTGCCAAAGAACTGACAGAGAAAAAGAATGTAATTATTTCTACAATTGGGGTTGGATCAACATCAGGCACAACCATTCCGGAAATTGATAATTACGGAAAAACTACCGGCAATAAAGTGGATGAAAACGGCCAAATTGTTGTGACAAAACTAAATGAAAATTTACTTCAGGATATTGCAGAAAAAGGCAATGGAACATACACACATGCCGGTTCAGGTGATTTCGGATTGGGAACGATTTACGGTAAATTGCAAGGATTGAATAAAACAACATCCTATCTCGAACGTTTTATCAATTACCGCACACTTGTTCCCTGGCTGCTTATAGGAGCGCTGTTATTGCTTCTTACAGAAGCACTGCTGCCCGAAGGAAAACGCAAATAAAAAGACATGAAGTACTGCTTGATTTTTGTTTTTCTTTTTCAGCTTCTGGCGTTAAACGCACAGGATGCTGACTCTGTTTTGCGTGATCCGTGGCGACACACCCGCGCCGGTAATGATGCCTACAAAAAAGGAAACTTTAATGATGCTGAAAAACGATACGAACGCGGTATTAATCTCGATACGGCAACCGTAAAACAAGCTGCAAACTTTAACCTCGGCAATGCACGCTACCGGCAGAAAAAATATGCAGAGGCAGTAAAAGCATATACCAATGTTAACACAGGATCTAATGCCGATACCATTTCAAAAGTTTATCACAATATCGGCAATGCAATGATGCAGCAGGAACAATACGAAGAAGCTATTAATGCCTACAAAGAAGCACTTCGTAAAAACCCGAACGATGAAGATACCCGATATAATCTGGCGTATGCTCAGGAAAAACTGAAGCAGCAAAACAAAAAGGACAATAAGCAGCAGCAACAAAATCAGAATAAACAACAGCAGCAAAATCAGCAGCAGGAACAAAAACAGGGGCAGCAGGAACAACAGCAGCCACAAGAAATGATGACGCAGGAAGAAGTACAGAAAATGCTTCGGGTATTGCGGAATCAGGAACAACAAACACGTCAGAAAATGCAACGCAGCCGCCAGCTTTCTAGTATGCCGCGGCGTTATGGTAAAGACTGGTGAAAATTATTTCACATATAAAGTTTTTATTTATTTCAGCATTTTTGCTGACCGGTTTTCTATTATCCGCTCAAAAACGTTCTGCTGTTTTATCTGCCTCAACAGTTAAAGTAAACGATAGAGTTATACTTACAATTGAAGCCGAAGGCGATCAAATCACGTCCTACTTTTCGATGCCAACTTCACCGGGAGTTATGATTGTTGGCGATTACTCCAATCAAAGCAATGTAAACGGCAAAATCAAAATTACACAGCAATACACACTGCTTGGTGTAATGCCGGGTACCTGGACTTTAGGCCCGTTTGTAGCCACCGGCCGAAGCGGAAGTGTACGCATTCAGCCCGTTACACTTGTTGTAACCGGACTGCCGGCCTCCTCTGCATCAGGTGCTTTTTTACAATGCGATATCCCCCGAAGAACTTACTTTGAAGGCGAACAAATTATTGCCGATATACGTGTTTATGTTCCCGAAGGTACTGATCTTGACAAAGGAGGAGAACCGCTTTCATTACCATCGTATATTGGTTTCTGGCACGAGCGCGGGCCCGACGGATATTCGTTCAGAGATACTGTAATTGTAAAAAACGGAAAGCGTTACACGGGCAAAACAATACTTCGCGAATTTCTTTTTGCCACAAGAACCGGAGCTTTAACAATACCCGCGTTTAACTACCAATGCAGCATTATTCCGGCTGAAACTGACCCTTATGGATTTGTACACATTCAACCCGTTAAACTCATAAGCGATCCGATTCCGTTGCAGATAAAGCAGTTCCCGCCCAATGCGCCAAACAATTTCAACCGCATTACCGGAAGTTTCAATCTGCGTGCCTCGCTCGATAAACAGCACGTAAAACAAAATGATGCTGTTACACTAACTGTTACTGTTGCCGGCGAAGGAAACCTGAGAACGCTGCAAATTCCGCAACCTGTATTGCCCGACTGTTTTGATATTCTTCCCGGACGCTCTGCCGACAGTACTACAATTTCGGCGTTTGGCGTACTTGGTTACAGAACTTATTCATGGACAATAATTCCAAAACTTCCGGGCAAATTCATACTTGACTCCGTTTCGTTTTCATACTTCAGTCCTGAAATCAATCAATACATTACCCTCACGACTCCAGCCTTTGAACTTCAGGTTGATCCGGCTCCTGTTGAAGGCACAGTCATTCAGGATAACATGCCCGGAAATACTGAGGAAAAAGAAGCAACAACACTCACAGGTTTATATATTCTGCTGTTGCTTACCCCCGTTGCCATTCTGGCTCTGCTTTGGTGGCTGAGAATGCGGAAACGCCGCAAACCTGAAACTGAGGTTGGTTCAGATCATCAGCAATTACCCACCTTTTCAAAACCTGCTTTGCAAAACCATACGCTTGCTACTATTGGCAGTCAGCTCAACTCACTTCCTCCCGATGAATTCATAAAACTGCTCTACAAAGTTTATCACGAGGCACTTTGCGAAATCGGGAATATACATCCGGCCGGCGCTTCGCTGGCTA
Organism: Bacteroidota bacterium; assembly: GCA_046335555.1. Classification (GTDB taxonomy): domain Bacteria; phylum Bacteroidota; class Bacteroidia; order Palsa-965; family Palsa-965. The sequence goes on along the minus strand of JBKDHA010000075.1, from coordinate 16,420 downwards.
TGATCCGCTATAGCCTTGCCGGTAAAAATATTTCGGATGAACAATGCACAGCCTGCATCCGCCCGCTCGAAGAACTTGCTTTGCTTCGCTATTCATCTCCCCGGTATGAACAATGCAAATTCTGGTATGAAGAATGCCTGAACTGTGTGAAAAACACGGGGTACAACAATTAATCCCGGATAAATACCCAATTTCAGATGTAATTCCGGTTTTTTAGTCAATTTATAGTTCGTTCAATTGTTTTTTGCCTTAAATTGCTGGTGGCAAACAATAACTCATGAAAACGATTCCCTACATTCTCCTTGTTGGACTCATTTTGACAGGCATCCCCTTGCTTGCGCAAAACGGTTCTACTCCGGTAAACGGACAAAACCCTGCAGCTCCTCCGATTACTATTGGGCAACCTTCAGTCGCTTCTGTTGGTAATCCTCAGACTCCGCTCGACGGAAATGCGGTGCTCGGCCCGACCTACATTCACAGCGATTGCGGACTGAATTACACTACAGCCAGTTTAAAACTGGGTCAGCGTTTTTCACCTGCTGGAGCACCGCAACCAGCTTCATTTGTAATTTCTGGAATTCCGGCTACGGCTACAGTTATTCAGGCTTACATCTGGTGTGATGCTTCGGGTGTTGGTACGCCGATAACGCTGAATGTTACAAACCCGTTTTTTGTTCCGTTCACCTATCCGATGACACTTATCGGCAGTGATCAGGACAAATGCTGGGGGTACGGCGGCACACACACCTACCGCGCCGATGTAACTTCCTGCGCCTGGGGCAACGGAACATATACCATCAGCGGTTTCCCAACCGGCTCACCCGATGATGTTGACGGCGCTACACTGATGATTATCTGGAGCGACCCGACAGCAGCATTTCAGGGTGATATTGTAATCTGGGACGGTGCACTGGTTATTAACGGCGGCAACACATCGCAAACAATCAATAACTTCACCGCGTGTTCGCTTTCTGTAAACAATGCACGCGCATTTATGTGTGTTGCCGACTTACAGGGACTTGGCTCACAGCTTACACTTAACGGCGTGTTTCCGGTTACTGTGGTTGAAGACTGGTGGAATTATATTGATGTAGCCACAACAGTTACACCCAATCAAAACAACTCTGTTTTCGGAAACAGTTCGGGCAACGATTGTTACAATATGTGTATGATCGGGTTGTACTTTCAGAGTTCGTGTCAAACCTGTTGTGCAAATCCGTTTACGCTCAATATGTCGTCAACGCCGAGCTCGTGTTCGGCAAGTAATGGTTCGGCAACAGCCACTCCGGCCGGAGGTACCGGGCCTTTCAGTTATTCCTGGAATACAACACCTGTGCAGACAGGACAAACAGCTACAGGTTTGCCACCGGGTCAGTACATCGTTACTGTCCTTGATTCCGCCGGTTGTTCGGCCAGCGATACCGCAATTGTAAATGGAGTAGGCTCTTTAAACATCACGCCTTCACAGGTAAATGTCGGCTGTTATGGGGCTTCAACCGGGTCGGCACTGGCGCTGCCAAACGGAGGAAATGCTCCGTACACGTATGTTTGGAGTACACCCAACGGCAACGATAGTATTGCTACCAATCTTTCAGCAGGTCTTTACACCATAACGATCACAGATCTTTTTGGTTGTGATACGAGTTATGTATTTAACATTACCGAACCTCCGCTCGTTCCGCTTGTAGCAACACTAACAGGAACTGCATCACTTTGTATTGGCGGTCAGGTATCACTCACTGCCGGTGCCAGCGGCGGAAACGGAGGGCCTTACACTTACACATGGCTCAATGCAACCGGAACAGGTACAACTGCAACAGATACACCCGCAGCTACTACAACATACAGTGTGGTCATTTCTGATACCTGCAACACGCCGCAAGACACGGCAACGTGGACAGTTATTGTTAATCCGCTTCCTGTAATTACCGTTACCGGCACTCCGCTGCAGGGTTGTCCTACATTGTGTACAGACTTAACAATTACTTCGGTTCCTGCTGCGGTAACTTCTGCCTGGACATTTGGCGATAACTCAACAGGAACAGGCAGTACGGTTAATCATTGCTACTCTCAAACCGGCAGTTATGATATTACTGTTGGCGTGCAGGATGTAAATGGTTGTATAAATTCACTTTCATTACCGGCTTACATTACAGTTCATCCGGTTCCGGTTGCCGGTATTGGAGTTCTTTCTCCGCAACCGGCTACACTCGAAGAATCAACCATTTTGTTTGGCGATATCAGCACCGGAAGCGATTCCTGCATCTGGAATATGGGCGACGGTAACTTTGTAACACTGAACAACTGCGGCGATTTTGCACATACTTATGACGGAATTGGCATATACACTGTAACTCAATATGTATATAACCAATTCGGATGTATGGATTCAACTTCAGTTACTGTTGAAGTTATTCCTCAGTCAATCCTCTATGTCCCAAATACATTTACACCCAACGGCGACGGCAAGAACGATTACTTTACAGCTTACGGACAATACATTGAAAACTTCAATATGTTGATTTTTGACCGCTGGGGTAATCTCATATTTTCAACCAACGATATGAATATCGGTTGGGACGGACGAGCCAACGGAGGAAAAGATATTGCGCAGATTGATACTTATGTTTACGTAATTACCTATAACGAAGCTTATGGTATTTACAGGAAACATAAAGACATCGGACACGTAAATATTATTAAGTAATTCAATTCTTCAAACGCAAAAACGGAGGCTCAGCAATGAGACCTCCGTTTTTCATTAGATCGTTTTAGGGACAAGAAGGCCTGATTTTCCATAAACAAAAAAAATACTGCTTCAAGCTAAGAAATCAGAACCTATTAGTTATCTACATTATGTTCAGCAGATTAATTGGTGACACATTCATTCATAAGAAGTAAGCGGTTCAGCGTCTGTTAATATCTTCCGGATGCACTTCGGGTGTATTTCCCGCCGGTTTTGTTAAATCAATCGTGCCGTGAATCAGATCATGGTGTGTGGTATTTCTTGTAACAATCCTTGCTTTTGATTAAAAATCGAGGTAAGTTGATAAGCAATAACCAGAATCCGCCGGAATCACTCCCACTTAAACATTACGGCATGACACACACACTACGCTATTTTTTATCGATTGCTGTATTAATTTCTGCCGTAACACACACTGCGGCGCAGCAACAAACGAATACTACCGGATGCCCGGGAGTACCCGGAGCTTGCGGTTACCCGTCGCAACCATCGCAGCAGGTACAGAGTATTAGTGGTCCGGGGAATCCATCGCCGCAAAATGGTAATGGCACACTTGGTCAGATCTACAATTTCTCGAAGTGTGGTTTGGGGTTTACACAAGCATCACAGCGTCTTGGCCGCCGTTTTACCCCGCAGGGTATTCCGCAACCGGCCACTTTTGCCATTTCAGGCATTCCGGCTTGCGCAGTAATTGAACAAGCTTATGTTTGGGCAGAAGGTTCCGGAAACGGAATGGCTCAAAACGTAACCATTGTAAACCCAAATGCTGTAACCCAAACATTTCCGCTGGCTTTAGTAGGCAGCGGCCCTGATAAATGCTGGGGCTATGCAGGTTCACACACCTATCGCGCCAACGTTACAGCAGCAATTACCGGTAACGGAAACTATATCCTGAGTGGTATTCTCACCAACCCACCCACACCCGGTAATGATATGGACGGCGCAACGCTGATGATTATCTACAGCGATCCCACTGCTGCATTTACCGGAACAATGATTATACATGACGGTGCAGTAGTTGTTAACGGAGGATCTACAACACGTGCACTTACCGGCATGAACGTTTGCCAGAACGTAACCGCTGCCAATGCTACCGCATTTTGTATGATTGGCGATATTCAAATGGCCGGACAAAACCTTACCATGAATGGCACACCCTCACCGTTTACCTGGAACTGGTGGAACTATGTACAAGTAAATACAACACTTACCACCGGACAAACAACAGCCAACTACACATTAACCTCAGGCGGCGACTGTTTTAACCTATGTGTAATCGGGATGTATTTCCGTACAACCTGTGTACCTTGTACAACATCAACACTTGCAATTGCGCCAACAGTAACAGGTGCAACTTGTTCCAACTGCAATGGATCGGCCACAGTAAACGTTACTCCGGCCGGCAGCTATAACTACAGCTGGGCACCCTCAGGCGGCAATGCTGCAACAGCTACAGGGCTTTGTGCCGGAACATATACAGTTACTGTTTCGAATGCCTGTAACTCAGCAACAATGGCTGTTACAGTTCCTACAACCGGCGGAGGTGTTACACTTACCAATGCCGGTCAAACCAACATTGATTGTTTCGGAAATTGTATCGGAGCAGCAAGTGTAAATGTAACCAGCGGCACAGGGCCATTTACTTATACGTGGGCACCCAGCGGAGGAAATACGGCTGCAGCCTCGGGACTTTGCGCGGGAACATATACGTGTTCCGTTTCGGATGCTGCCGGATGTTCGGGGACGCAAACATTCACGATCACTTCACCTCCGGTACTAACGAGTACGCTATTACAAACGAATGTACTTTGTAATGGTGGTAATACCGGAACAGCAGCAATTACGGCAGTCGGGGGTGTCGGCAATTATACCTATTCGTGGAGTCCGGCAGTCGCAAATACTACAAACGGAAATACAAATACAGCAACCGGCCTGTCGGCAATTTCTTATGTGGCAACTATTGTTGACGGCAATGGCTGTACAACAACTGCTACATTCAACGTTGGTGAACCACCCGTATTAACGGCAGCAGCAACCTCAACACCGGCAACCTGTAATAACCCGAATGGTTCTGTTACAGCAACCGCCGGCGGAGGAAACGGGCAATACTCCTATTTATGGATTCCGGGTAACTATACAACAGCTACTGTTACCAATTTACCCGCGGGTCTGTATGGTCTGCAAGTTACTGATGCCAATGGTTGTGTTGCATTAACAACAGTTACCGTAGCCTCGGCAGCAACACCGGTAGTGAGCATAGCCTCTTTTACAGATGTTTCCTGCTTCAGCGGAAATAACGGAAGTGCTACAGCCACAAATACAGGAGGTGTAGGGCCATTTACCTATAGCTGGAGTACAGGTGACACTTCTGCAACAGCATCAAATTTACCCGCAGGCACTTACACGATTGTAGTAACGGATGCAAACGGATGTTTTGATTCAGCGGTTGTAACGATTACAGAACCAACACAACTTACATCAACCCAATCGGTAGTGGATGTAACTTGTTTCGGAGCCAATACCGGAACGGGCACAATGACTGGAACCGGCGGAAGCGGTGCCTACACTTTTGCATGGACACCCTCTGTGAGCAGCACTACAAACGGCAACAGCAACACTGGCAACTCACTCGCTGCCGGAAATTATGTATGCACGATTACAGATGCAAACGGCTGTACAACTACGCAAACACTTGTTATTACAGAGCCGCCGGCAATTACCGTACAGATGCAATCATCACCTTCTTATTGCAATCAGCCGAATGGCTATGTGAATGCAATCGGCGGAGGTGGCACGGGTAACCTAAGTTATGTGTGGAATCCCGGTAATCTTGCTCAGCAGTCGTCAAATTCAATTCCTCCCGGTAACTACTCCGTAACTGTAACTGACCAAAATAACTGCCAGCTCACAGATACAATTACCGTTGCCAATACACCCGGCATTGTGCTGGCAGGCAATCCCTCAACATCAGTAAGTTGTTTTGGCGGCAATGATGGCAGTGCAAGTGTGAGCGCATCAGGCGGCGTTGGTACATATACGTATGCATGGTTTCCGAACGTTAGCACAACAGCTACAGCAACATCATTAATCGCAGGTAACTATGTTGTAATTGTTGTTGACACAAGCGGATGCTCATCAACCGTAACAGTTACAGTTACTCAGCCGGTACAGCTTACGGCTTCTGCAGCAACAAACCCTGCAGCAGTTTGCGAAGGCCAGTCAACTACACTCAGCGCTTCACCTTTTGGTGGCACGCCGGGCTACACAGCCCTGTGGCAACCGGGTAACCTTACCGGACTGCAGACTACATTTATTCCGGCTGCAACAGGAACTTATACACTTACACTGACAGATCTTAACGGATGCACAGCAACTGCACAAACAACGGTAACTGTTAATCCGCAACCTGTACCACAGTTTACAGCCGGAACACTGCAAGGCTGTGCGCCGCTATGCGTCAACTTTACAGATCAAAGCAATGCGGGCTCCTGGGTATGGGGCTGGGATTTCGGCGATGGAAATTTTGGAACTGGTGCTGCACCTACAAATTGCTTTAATCAGGCCGGAAGTTATAACGTTCAGCTTACCGTTTCCGATCCAGCAACAGGTTGTACAGCTACAATAACTTATAACAATTACATTACAGTGTTTGCCAACCCAGTTGCAGCATTCGGATCAACACCTGATGATGCTACAATGGTTAATCCCACTATCTTCTTTACTGATTCATCTCTTGCAGCAGTAAATTGGTCGTGGAGTTTCGGGGATCTAATTAACTCAGCATCAACACAGCAGAATCCATCGTTTACTTATCCAGGACCAGGTTGTTATGAAGTTACGTTATCGGTAACGAGCAGCAACGGCTGCACAGACATAACCAGCGACAGTGTTTGCATTGGACTTGAAGCAACGCTGTTTGTCCCCAATGCCTTCACACCCAATGGCGATGGTGTAAACGATATGTTCTTCCCGCAGGGAATCGGTCTGGATCCCGCACAATATGAGTTATGGATTTTTGACCGCTGGGGCAATATGATTTTCTTCTCCGACAGTCCAAATTTGGGCTGGGATGGTAAAGCCAACGGAGGAAAAGACATGGCACAAATTGACACGTATGTCTGGAAAGTAAAATGTGTAGATGTCACCGGACAAAAGCATAATTTGCTCGGCACTGTAACACTTGTGAAATAATACCGGCATACATATTATAGATGAAGCGGCTGTCTCACCAATTTGAGACAGCCGTTTTTATTTTCCGGATGTGCTTTCCTGATTTACAAAAAAGACTGCCCTTCATCTAAAAATCAGAATAATTAATCCTGATTTTAAAATCGGATAAATAATCGTTTTTGAATTTCTTTCAGTAAATAATGAAGATTGAGCAGCTGTTGATAACTCAATGTAGGTACAACCAAGCCAAAATTCACTGTTTATTACCCAAAGTGACATTGTTCGTATCAGATGATAATCGCGATTACTTAATATTGAAATTCAGGAAAACTCTTTGTTATTGATTGCTTTTAGTATAAATTAGTACTAATAAAGCCAAACCAGAGGGGCTGCACACTACTTACCAATTTTACACAGTCAATATGAAGCAAACGCTACGCTTTTTCATATTGGTGTCTGTTTTCATGTTTGCTGTCATACACCTGGCAGCACAGCAGCAAACACGTTCATCAGTTAATCCGGGAGTACCGGGTACCAGTGGCTATCCTGCACAACAGCAGGCCCGTGGACCGGGTAATCCAACGCCTCAAAACGGAAACGGAACGCTCGGACAGATTTACAATTTCTCAAAGTGCGGGCTAAATTTTACACAAGCATCGCAGCGTTTGGGGCAGCGTTTTTCGCCTGTAGGAGTTCCTCAGCCGGCGGCTTTTGCAATCAGCGGCATTCCGGCCTGCGCAGTTATTGAGCAAGCATACCTCTGGACCGAGGGCTCGGGTGATGGTTCTGCTCAAACCGCTACAATTGTAAATCCTGCTGCTGCAACTCAAAATTTCCCGATGGCATTGGTGGGCAGTGGTCCCGACAAATGCTGGGGCTATGCCGGATCACACACTTACCGCGCAAACGTAACACCTGTTATCAGCGGTAACGGTAACTATACCATTAGCGGCTTGTTTACCAGTCCCCCTACTTCCGGCAATGATATGGATGGCGCTACACTGATGATTATCTACAGTGATCCTACTGCAGCATTCACCGGTTCAATGGTAATACACGATGGCGCAGTTGTAATTAACGGAGGCACAACTACGCAAACACTTACCGGCATGAGTGTATGCCAAAACGTAGCCGCTGCCAATGCAACTGCATTTTGCATGGTTGGAGATATTCAGATGGCAGGACAAACCTGCACAATGAACGGAACCAATGCTCCTTTTGCCTGGAATTGGTGGAACTATGTTAGTGTAAATACAGCGCTAACAACCGGACAAACAACCTCAGCATATACAATGACTTCCGGGGGCGACTGTTTTAATTTATGTGTAATAGGCATGTATTTCAGAACAACGTGTACGCCCTGCACTTCATCATCACTAACGCTCACACCATCAAGCACACCTGCAACTTGTTCTAACTGTAACGGAACGGCATCTGTAAGCGTAGCACCAGCCGGCGCGTACACTTATTCGTGGGCTCCCAGCGGAGGTAATGCTGCAACAGCAACAGGTTTGTGTGCCGGAACATACACAGTAACAGTTTCCAATGCGTGTAATTCAGCAACAATGGCCGTTACAGTGGCTTCGGCCGGCGGCGGTTTAACTGTTAATAATGCAGGACAAACTAACGTAAACTGTTTCGGTAATTGTAACGGCACTGCAAGCGTAACGGTAACCGGCGGAACAGGACCATATACTTATGTGTGGACACCCAGCGGCGGTAATGCAGCCGGCGCAACTGGTTTATGCGCCGGTACATATACTTGCAGTGTTACTGATGCAAATGGTTGTACAGGAACAAGAACATTTACTATCACTCAGCCGCCGGCACTTGCCAATACATTTTCACAAGTGAATGTACTTTGCAACGGCGGTAATAATGGTTCTGCAACTGTAACTGCATCGGGCGGAACACCCGGTTATACATTTAGTTGGACACCTGCGGTTGCAAATACTACCTCAGGAAGTTCAAACACAGCAACAGGACTTGCAGCTGGAACCTACGTATGTACCATTACTGATTTGAACGGCTGCACATCAACACGGACTGTTATTATTACTCAGCCGCCGGCACTCACCAATACATTTACTCAAGTAAACATTTTGTGTAATGGTAATTCTACTGGCTCTGCAACTGTAACTGCATCAGGCGGAACACCCGGTTATACATTTAGTTGGGCACCGGCGGTTGCCAACACAACTTCGGGAAGTTCAAACACAGCAACCGGACTTGCTGCAGGAACTTATGTGTGTACTATTACGGATCTGAACGGCTGTACATCTACACGCACAGTAATCATAACTCAGCCGCCGGCACTCACCAATACATTTACTCAGGTAAACATTTTGTGTAATGGTAATGCAACCGGATCGGCTACAGTTACTGCATCGGGCGGAAGTCCGGGTTATACATTTAGTTGGGCACCGGCGGTTGCAAATACAACCTCAGGAAGTTCCAACACGGCTACAGGACTTGCAGCTGGAACCTACGTATGTACCATTACTGATTTGAACGGTTGCACATCAACACGGACTGTTATTATTACACAGCCGCCTGCACTTGCCAATACATTTTCACAAGTGAATGTACTTTGCAACGGCGGTAATTATGGCTCTGCTACTGTAACTGCATCAGGTGGAACACCCGGTTATACATTTAGTTGGGCACCGGCGGTTGCAAATACTACCTCAGGAAGTTCAAACACAGCAACCGGACTTGCAGCAGGAACTTATGTTTGTACAATTACGGATTTAAACGGTTGTACATCTTCGCAAACTGTTATAATCACGCAGCCACCGGCACTAACGGTTAGTGTTAGTACAATTCCATCAACCTGCGGTAATCCTAATGGTTCTATGACTGCAACGGTTTCCGGCGGCACCGGTTCTCCGGCTTATTTGTGGACACCTTCTAATGCTACAACTGCAACTGTAAACAATGTTGTTGCAAGTTCATATACTGTGCTGATTACAGATGCCAATAATTGTACAACTACAGCAATAGCTACAGTAAACAATCTTGGTTCACCAACAGTAAACATTACATCATTTACCAATGTTTCATGCTTCAATGGTAATAATGCTTCTGCAACAGCATTGGGCAGCGGAGGAACTGGCCCGCTGAGTTACATCTGGACAAATGGAGATACAACGGCAACATCGGTTAATCTGAATGCAGGAACATTCACGGTTACGGTTACTGACCAAAATAATTGCACAGATACGGCAACCGTTACAATTACCCAACCAACGCAGGTAACAGCCGCACAAACAGTAACTAATGTTTCTTGTTTTGGAGGAAACAACGGTACAGCTACAATGACCGGCAACGGAGGAACAGGAGCATACACATTTGCCTGGACACCTTCTGTTACCAGTACATCCAGCGGAAACAGCAATACAGGAACAGGACTTATTGCCGGAACATATTTGTGTACCGTAACTGATTCAAACGGCTGTTCTGCAACACAAACAATGGTTATTACAGAACCGCCGGTACTTGCAGCAACACTTGCCTCAACTAACGCGACTTGCTTTAACGGATGCAACGGAACCTTAACGGCAACAGCTACCGGAGGCACACAAGGCTACACCTACAACTGGAGTTCGGGATGCAATACAGCAAACTGTAGTAATGTTTGTGCAGGAACACATATACTAACTGTCACAGATACGCTCGGCTGTATGTTTATTGATTCAGTTGTTGTTACAGAGCCGGCAGCGATGAGTGTTCAGATGCAATCTCTTGCAGCATTCTGCAACCAGCCTAACGGTTATGTAAACGCAATCGGAAGCGGTGGCACGGGTAATCTGAATTATGTTTGGAATCCCGGCAATCTGGCTCAGCAATCGTCAAACGTAATTCCACCGGGCAACTACACCGTTACAGTTACTGATCAAAATAACTGTTCAATTATTGACAGTGTTTCTGTAGCTAATATTCCGGGAGTTACTTTGGCAGCTAATCCAACAACATCTGTAAGCTGTTACAATGGAACCAACGGAGCAGCAAGCGTTACAGCAACTGGAGGCACGGGATCTTATACCTATGCCTGGACACCAAACGTAAGTACTTCAGCAGCCGCTTCAGGACTTGCAGCCGGTAACTATGTAGTCATTGTTGCTGATTCTGCCGGATGCACTTCTACTGTTACATTAACTGTTACACAACCGGTGCAGCTTACAACAACCGCAGCTGCAAACCCGGGTGCTGTTTGTCAGGGTCAGTCGGTAACCCTTTCGGGAAGCCCGTTTGGCGGAACACCGGGTTATACCGGAGTTTGGACACCGGGCAATCTCACCGGCTTGCAGCAAACAATTATTCCGACAGCTACAACAACTTATACATTAACTGTAACTGACCTGAATGGTTGCACAGCAACAGCGCAAACAACAGTTACAGTTAATCAGCAGCCAGCACCTCAGTTTACTGCAACGCCGACACAAGGCTGTGCCCCGCTCTGTGTAAACTTTACAGATCAAACCGGCACAGGATCGTGGATTTGGAACTGGAATTTTGGCGACGGTAATACCGGATCCGGCAGCGCAACACCAACCAATTGTTACAACCTACCCGGAAGCTACGATGTGCAACTAATCGTAACCGATGCAACTACCGGCTGCACAGATACCGTGCTTTACACCAACTTTGTAAATGTATTTGCCAACCCGGTTGCAGCATTTGGATCATCGCCGGATAATGCTACGATGGTAAATCCAACCATTTTCTTTACCGATTCATCAACCGCAGCGGCAAGCTGGAACTGGAGTTTTGGCAATCTGCTTAACTCATCTTCTGCAATCCAAAATCAATCATTCACCTATCCCGGAGCAGGTTGCTATGAAGTAACACTTACAGTAACCAGCATCGACGGCTGTACAAGCATTACTTCCGACAGCGTATGTATTGGTCTCGAAGCAACATTGTTTGTTCCAAATGCCTTCACACCAGACGGCGACGGCGACAACGATATTTTCCTGCCCGTTGGTATTGGTATTGAAACAGCAGAATTTGAATTCTACATTTTTGACCGCTGGGGTAATTTAATTTTCACTTCAGACAATCCAGCTTTTGGTTGGGACGGTCGAGCTAATGGAGGCAGCGATATTGCTCAAATAGATACTTATGTTTGGAGAATCATTTACAGAGATGTAACAGGAAGTAAACAAGATAAACATGGAATAGTTACTTTGATAAAATAATCATATATCCAAAAAGAAGAAAGCTGCTCAACACCTGGCAGCTTTCTTTTTACATCGTACTGAAATAAAAAACTGTGGTTACTTTTGAGCGATGCGAAAAATTCTGCTGCTCTCCGACACACATAATTACATTGATGAAGCCATTATCAGGCATGCCGAAAACTGTGATGAAATCTGGCATGCAGGTGATATCGGAACAGCAGAAGTTAGTAATGTGCTTGAAAAAATAAAACCGTTCAGAGCTGTTTACGGCAATATCGACGGGAATGATATTCGTATCCGTTATCCAAAACACATTCGTTTTGTGTGTGAAGGAATGGATGTATTCATTACACACATTGCCGGAAAACCGGATACTTATGCGGCAGATGTAAAACTGTTGATTGAGCGGAACCCGCCGCAGGTGTTCATTTGCGGGCATTCGCACATACTCATGGTAAAGCGCTCGCCGAAGTATGGTTTTTTACACCTCAACCCGGGCGCGGCCGGCAAGCATGGATTTCATCATGTACGCACTATGCTGCGGTTTACAATAGACCGCGGCAAAATGAGTAATATGGAAGTGATTGAGCTGGGGCCGCGGGCAGAACTTAAATCAACGAAGGCGGTCGGCTGATCGAACCAACTCCTCATCGCGGCGGATGTAACGTGAAGCAAGAAAAAACAGCAACACATTGATCGGAAGAATAAAAATTCCTGCTGAAAATGAAACAACCGCATCCGGAGCATTCATTGCCGGAAAAAGTGAAGCAGGAATCAGCAGCATTCCGGCAAGCACAGCCAGCGAAAGCAGCATTCCGGCCATGCAAAGCTTAATCTGCTGCGGCCTGTTTGTGAAACGGAATATTGTAAAAATAGCCAGCACGGCCGGCAAAATATTCAGCACCAAGGCTAACGTTCCGGAAAGCAAACTGAGATCACTGCTCGTTTGTGCCGACTTTCCGGCAATACTGTAAACCGGAACAAACAGCAGAATAAGTACTAAAACCGGAACACCGGCAAGCAAAAGCGATTGGATACGTTGTAGCATGAATATTAAATTTCCGTCAAAATTGGCCAATAAGACTGTTTTGAGCAAATGATTTTTTCACCGAAGTAGTTGCAAGTAATTATTCTTCGTAATATTGCACCAACAGTTCGGCATCGAACTGATCGTTAAAGAGCCGGTTCCGGTTTTTCTATTTCCAATAAAAATCTATTCGAAGAAACTTAATTCCACATCGGATTCGGATAATTGCACAGTTTTTAGCTCCCACCCTGCTGTGTTTCCAATTTGCCCGAAACCTGTCAATTCTGACACAACACATTTTTTACACAAAGCATGTACGACATTATCGAGCTGAACAGCAAACTGGTCGGCGAATTGCGTGAAATAGCACGCCAGTTGAATGTACCTAAGTATGAAGCCCTCAAAAAGCAGGAGCTGATTTACCAAATTTTGGATTTACAGGCTGTAGCCGGAGCGGCACAGTCAAACACCGCGGAGCCTGCATCAGATTCAGATCAGCAGCGTCCGCGCCGTGGCCGAAAACCCAAAAGCGAAAGCACCGGAACTCCCGAGTCGCCTGACCTTTTTGAAGCCAAGCCTGATCCGCGTTTCGTTTCAGTAGAAAACGAAGGTGATACAAAACCTGAAGAAAAAAAAACCGCACAGCCCAAAACACCGGAGCAGAAACCGGTTGAAAAGAAACGGCTTCCTGATCCTGATCTCAGCGCTATTGTTAGCGATGTAGTTCCCCCGGCAGCCGAAAACCAAACACCTCCGCCGGCCGATCAGCAAAAACCGTTTCAGAAACCTTATCAGCAAGGTCAGCAGCAACGCCGCGATCAGCCCCAAAAACCTTATCAGCAGGGACAACAGCAAAAGCCCTACCAGCAAGGTCAGCAGCAGCGCCGCGATCAGCCGCAGAAACCTTATCAGCAGGGACAAGTTCCCCCGCCCCCACCCCCTGCTTATCAGCAGCCTCCGGCATTTATCCAGGCGCAAACCGGAATTCCCCCCGAACCTGCACAGGAAAAACCGCAGCAACAGCAGCCTTTTCAGCAGCCACAAAATCAGCCGCAGCAACCTGCACAGCAGCAACCTTTTCAGCAACAGCAAAATCAGCAGCAGCCGAATCAGCAGCAGCAACCATACAATAACGGCGGAAATAATTTCAACCGCCAGAACAACCCAAATTTCCAGCAAAATCGTCAGCAGCAGCCGCAGCAACAACCTAAACCGCAACAGCAAGACGATTTCTACAGCTTTGATAACATGGTAGCCTGCGAAGGTGTGCTCGAAATTATGCCTGATGGCTACGGTTTCCTGCGCTCTTCAGATTACAACTACCTCAACTCGCCCGACGATGTTTACGTATCACAGTCGCAGATCAAACTTTTTGGCCTGAAAACCGGAGATACCGTGCGCGGCGCTATTCGTCCGCCCAAAGAAGGCGAGAAATATTTCCCGCTTACCAAAGTCGATAAAATCAATGGCCGCGATCCGGCTGTTGTGCGCGACCGCGTTCCGTTCGACTTCCTGACACCGCTGTTCCCGAAAGAGAAATTCAATCTCAGCGGAAGCAATGCACGCATGAAAGCACCGCTCTCGATGCGCGTAATGGATATGTTTACACCGATAGGTAAAGGCCAGCGCGGACTTATCGTAGCGCAGCCGAAAACCGGTAAAACAATGCTGCTGAAAGAAGTGGCAAACGCCATTGCTGATAACCATCCCGAAGTTTATTTGATGATTCTGCTCATCGACGAACGTCCGGAAGAAGTTACCGATATGGCCCGCAGCGTTCGTGCCGAAGTTATCGCATCAACATTCGATGAACCCGCCGAGCGCCACGTAAAAATTGCAAACATTGTACTCGAAAAAGCCAAGCGTTTGGTTGAATGCGGCCACGATGTAGTTATTCTCCTCGATTCAATTACCCGTCTGGCGCGTGCATACAACACCGTGCAGCCCGCATCAGGCAAAGTACTTTCGGGTGGTGTTGATGCAAACGCACTTCACAAACCGAAACGCTTCTTCGGTGCAGCCCGTAAAATTGAAGGCGGCGGATCACTCACCATTATTGCAACCGCACTTATTGATACCGGTTCAAAAATGGACGAAGTAATCTTCGAAGAATTCAAAGGAACCGGCAACATGGAATTGCAGCTCGACCGCAAACTTGCCAACAAGCGCATATTCCCGGCTATTGACCTCGTGTCTTCATCAACCCGCCGCGATGATCTCCTGATGGAGAAAGACGTACTGCAACGCATCTGGATTCTGCGCAATCACCTTGCCGATATGAACCCGATTGAAGCCATGGAATTCATCCGCGACCGCATGAAAAATTCGCAGTCCAATGAAGAGTTTCTGATCTCAATGAACGGATAAGTATGAAGCCGAGTATGAAATATGGACTTGCAGGCGGTGGTATTGTCCTTGCAATTTTTATAATACAGTTGCTCACAAAATTGGAAGGCACTGTATTCATGCTCATGCAGTACAGCGTTTTCATTGTACTGCTGGCTTGTGTTTATCTTTCAATTCAAAAACAACGTTCGCTACTTGGCGGTAAAATAGAATTCCTCCATGCCCTGCGAACAGGATGCAGCACCGCGCTGATTATTTCTGTATTCTTCGCCATCTCAGTTTATATCGGTGTCAATAGTGTTGATTTAAACTATGAGATTAAATCAATGAAAAACAACGGTCTAACGAATGCACAGATCACAGAAAATATTTCTAAAATGACTGATCAGGCAACAATTATTATCCAATCAATAATTTCTGCTACAGTTCCGCTTCTCTTGGGCTGCCTGGGAGCAATCGGAGCCTCCGTAATTATGTCAAAACGATCCTGAATTTGAACTAAATAAAAAGGGTGTCTCTAAATCAGAGGCACCCTTTTTCATTTATGTTAATTGGAAACTTCTCGGCTATCACATCAAATCAAAATGCTCAAAAAAACACCTTTACAAAAAACAATATGTAAAGCATAAAGCAAATCGAACTCCACAAAAACTTGCTAGTTTATCGCATCGAAAGATATTTCCAGAGCAAACTGCCTTCGCCTCTTTGCGCATTTGCGTGAAATTATTTAATAACGCATAAAGCAAAATCGAACTCCACAAAAACTTGCTAATTTATCGCACCGAAAGATATTCCCAAAGCAAAGCGTCCTGTTTTCAGCGTTGCAACACCCTAAAAGTTTTTGGTGATTATTTGATATAGCTCTTTTTGCTCCTCATCCATATTAAGGAGCTTTGATTTAGCTTGTTTTGATTCGGGCAGATAATATGTTATTTGATACATATTATG
>JBKDHA010000074.1:0-10675 GCA_046335555.1 Bacteroidota bacterium | reverse complement strand
GAAGCGGCTGACCGCTTTTATACTGTTCGAGGGCTTTCTTTTTGAGTGCCTCGTACTCTTCATTTCTGTTTTTCATACACTGACTATTTAAAGGTAGATTTTTTATCTCTCTTCAAATAGCACAGTTCATTTTACAGTCTCAATTTTACAGGGAACCATGGCTTTCAGGTTTTCAAGTTAAGTGAATCGTTTTACACTTTACACTTCCGAGCGGTAGCCGAGGAAACACTTTTCACTTCATTAATTACCAGGCAAACAGTTCGTAATCCTTCATCATTTTGTTAACCTGTTTTTTTACAGCAGCAATTTTCTTGTCGTTCTCGTGATTCATAAGTACGGTATCAATGAGATCAACAATAGCGGGCATATCGCGTTCTTTCATGCCGCGTGTAGTCATTGCCGGTGTTCCGATTCGGATGCCGGATGTTACAAACGGTGATTTATCGTCGAACGGAACCATGTTTTTATTTACAGTAATATCGGCGCGCACGAGTGCATTTTCGGCTTGTTTTCCGTTCATGTTTTTCGAGCGCAGGTCAATAAGCATGCAATGGTTATCGGTTCCGCCTGAAGTAACATGGTAGCCCCGGCTGATAAATTCGGTAGCCATTACATTGGCATTTTTCACAACCTGCACAGCATATTTGAGGAAGCTGTCGGTAAGTGCTTCGTGAAAAGCAACAGCTTTGGCCGCAATAACGTGTTCGAGCGGTCCGCCCTGTGTGCCGGGGAAAACAGCGGCATCGAGTAATGAGGCCATGCTTCGGATTTCGCCTTTTGGTGTTTTGATGCCCCACGGGTTATCGAAATCTTTGCCCATCATAATCAGACCGCCGCGGGGGCCGCGCAGTGTTTTGTGAGTTGTAGTGGTTACAATGTGACAGTGCGGCATCGGATCGTTGAGGATGCCGCGGGCAATGAGTCCGGCAGGATGCGAAATATCAGCCAGCAGGAGTGCGCCAACACTGTCGGCAATTTTGCGCAAACGGGCATAGTCCCAATCGCGGGAGTAGGCAGAAGCACCGCAGATAATCATCTTCGGTTTTTCTTTCTTGGCGGTTGCGGCTACTTTATCGTAATTAATAACGCCGGTTTCCTGCTCAACGCCGTAGAATGTAGCGCGGTAGAGTTTGCCTGAAAAGTTAACCGGTGAGCCGTGCGTAAGGTGACCGCCATGCGAAAGATCGAAGCCAAGAATGGTATCGCCGGGCTTGAGGCAGGCAAGCATTACAGCTGCATTAGCCTGTGCACCGCTGTGCGGCTGTACGTTTGCCCATTCGGCATTGAACAATGATTTTACACGGTCAATTGCTAATTGTTCGCTTTGATCTACAATTTCGCAGCCGCCGTAATAGCGTTTGCCGGGAAGGCCTTCGGCATATTTATTGGTGAGCACAGAGCCCATGGCCTGCATAACTTGTTCGCTCACAAAATTTTCAGATGCAATAAGCTCAATGCCGTGAAGCTGGCGCAGATGTTCCTGCTGAATGAGTTTGAAAATGGCGGTGTCTTTTTTCATAACGTGCTGATGCCTTATGAGGCCGCACAAATGTAATAAAACACTCTGAGTGTGTTGTTTTTGTTCCGCAAACAGATTCAGGAATGACTGTTTTGCTTCACAGTTATTCGGATTTCCGGTAATACAGTATTCCGGCTCCGAGCATTAAGAGTAACAACGGACTTTCAACCAAACCGGCCAAAAACCTCGACAGGTCGTAAACAGCGGCACTATTGCCGAGCAATGTTCCGGCAAAAAACAGTAATGCGCCGAGTACAAACACGCCTGAATAGGCCAGCAAAATGAGCTTTGTGTAAACTTTTGTATTGAAAGCTGTGCGGATAACCAATACTGCCAGCAAACAAAACAGCGCGGCAAACAGCAATGTTAACGGCCATTTCGAGTAATACAATTGTGCATAGGAAAATTCTGTAAGCACATTTAATACTGGCGAAAGATGCGAATCGGTAGCATTATAATAAGTAACACGCATTTGCTCATTCACATTCAGAAAAACAAATTCGCGAAAAAAGCCTAGGCTGATATATACCAGCACTAGCAGAGCTGTAAGTACTTTGCGCATTATCAAACTCATGCTGCCGGAGTTGATTTTTTGCTGAACCGGCTGATCCACAACCACCATAATGCAAAAATGAACATATACATAATGATCTGAAACAGGTAGGTGTGGTTAAACATAAGCCAATCGGGGTGATTCAGCACAATGATGCAAAGTGCTGTAATGCGTATCACATTCATCAGAAAAATCGCAAGCAATCCGGCCGGAGCAAACCAGAGTTTATGTTTTATTGATCCCGGAAATGCAATAATGAAACTGAGGAATAATGCAAACAAGGCTATTCCGTTGCACGGATCACCAATCCAAAGCCCGTGTGTGCCGTCGATACCAATTGTTCTGATGGTTTCGCTAGGGCCGACAAATGTTTGATAGCCGAATAATTCGAGCAGCCAGAGAGAGGCTGAAGAACTGGCGTTAATAACGAGCGTGTCTAATTTCCCCCAGGGGTTAATAAACTGATCGTAGATAACAGTCCAGCCGAAATAGAGCAGAAAGAAGATCAGCAGGAAGCGGACTAATTTTCGCCCGGCAGGTTTCATCAGGCGGCTTTAGACTTAAAATGCTGCATGAGTTTGCGGCCGCCAAACACAGCAGCAGCGCCTACGGCGGCAATAATGCCACCATCAACCGGAATGCATGGCGGAGGCCAGCAGGGCGGACCGTCTGGCGGTGGAGGAGGCGGGGGAGGCTGTGCATTGAGCAACAGCATGCCAGCCGGAATGCAGAACAGCAAAAGGAGAACTATAATTTTTCCGGTACGCGTCATAACAAGATGATATGCGGCTTTTTAAACCGTTAATAATTTATTTTTTGCGAAACTTCAATTTCACCCTGCTGTATGCGCAGTATGTAAATGCCGTGTGAGGTGTGCTCAAGCGGAAGCTTTACCTGTTCGCTGCTTACATTGAGTTGTTCGCGGAGAAGTTCCTGACCAAGTGTATTGTAAATGGTGACTACAACAGGTGTTGTTTCTTCGTAGCCAAAGTTAAGCAGCATTCCGTCGGGTGTGCTGATTGCGTTTACAGGAATTGTATTGGCAACTGTAGCCTCAGGTGCTGAAATAACCTGACGGCAATAGCTGACACCGGTTGCAGATTCATCGCCACGGTCAAAATGAAGCATATACCGCAATTCATCAACACCATTTTCGGCGGTCAGCGTAATGCTTTCCTGATTACGCACATCAATCATTTCACCGGTTTTCAAATCTTCCAGCACAACACATGAGTATGCACTGAACTGATTGATGTTGCCAAATTTCAGATCGAAATCCCCAGCCATTCCGGGGGTAATTATTACAGGTATGCTGTGTGTTTCGTTGTAATAATTGCGGTTATCGAAGAACAGATCCGCGCCGTTTTCGGCTACGGTGCGCATGTATGGTGCGTTTTCGTTAGGTGAAACAAGCGCCGGAATATCGCCCGCATCTTGTGCTGATGTATAGCCGTCGCCAAACGTAATCAGGTTTTCTGCTCCTATAGGCTGACCATCTTTGCGTTTTAGCTGAAGGCGCAGCATCGCATTATCAGCAGCCTGACGAACAAAAACGGCTGTTCCGTTTGTTTTGGCTGCTTCTGCAATACCTACACTTCCGGCAGCAGTGGCCTGCACCATAAAGCCCTGCGATGAATTAATTACACCGCCTGAACCGGCTAGTTTGGCTGTACCTGTATTGGTTGATCCATCCCAAGTGGCAAAGTTTGAAATCGATTCGTCGATGATGTAAAAGAAATTATTGACGTTGGTACGGGTAAATGATGACCACTGTACCTGCGACATGAGCGGATTGCCAATAATTGTAAATCCTGAAGGTACTGCGATTGTCTGATCACCAATAACCGGCACTCCGCGTGTATCGAACAGAACACCGGAGAAAGCTGTCATATTGTCGGCTGTCCAAACCATGAAACCCTGTCCGGTGCCAAGCGCAGTTCCGGTTGAAGTAACATTCGTATAAACAGAAGCAGAATAGCGGCGAACAGAGCGGAAGATAGGGCAGCAGGCATTACCGTCGGCTCCGCCAACTCCGCTCATGTACATTTCATTATCCCAGTCGAGAACAGTAGAGCCGGTAACCGGGCTTGAGAAATAGCTCCAGTAAGGTGTAGTTGTTGATGGTGCAGATACGCCGATAAATCGCTGACAAATAAAACGTGTTCCGCCCAGCGTACCACCGCCTGATGCCACCTGATTTATTCGTGCTGTGCCCGAAGCATCTGAAACGAAGAGAAAATCATTTGAAGAAGCTGTGAGTGTTCCGGCTGTCAGAAACAATGTGCCGCGAATACGGTTGTTGGCAACATTGTTTACACCTGCTGTATTGTTTATTTCAAGGTTACCGAAATCGGTAAAGAATGAACCACCTATGTTTTGAGCAGCAGTGCCTTCAAAAATTACCCGGCCTGTTGTACTAACAAATCCGCCTTCTCCGTTCCAGTCAACACCGCGCTGACGATAATTGAATGTGCCAAGATCTAACGTACCGCTGATGAGATTGGTTGTACCATTGGCTATTACGTCTCCCAGTAGTTGCACACTGGCTGAGCTTGAAATGTCAACATTTGTAAATACTTCAGCGCCTGTTGTTCGCTGTACGGTTTGATTGTCGGTACTGTTGAAGGTGATTAACGGCAGGTTGGTAATATTTGCAGAGCCTGAATTCAGCCAATTTCCTCCGAGAATGATGTTATTTGAAGATGCGTTTACTGCGGTTACAGCAATTATTGATAAATCACCGGCAATCAAAAATGTACCGGAAGGATTTAATGTTTTGTTGCTAACCCGAAGTGTTAAATTGTAGTAACCTCCGGGTAAATTGGCTACAGGACTGGCCAGACTTCCGTTATACTCTACAGTATTATCTACTGAACTGGCTTGTATGTTAACCGTGCCCGAAAAAGGGCGGCCAACTCTCAATACAGAATTTGAAAGGTTATTCCAGACAGAGGTTGAACCAGTATTAATAGATCCACCGAGAAGCCTAACTGTACCTGAGTTATTCTCAATAGAATTACTCAGCACGGTCATGGACTTTGATGGTTTGTTAATTACATTACCGGCCGGAATCGTATAAGTTGAATTATTATAAAAATACCAGTTACCGCTATTGGTAAAATTGCCGGAAATAACTCCTCCCAGACCAAAGAAGTATAATGTAGTTGTCGTTGTAAATGTGCCGTTTTGAGTAAAATTGCCGCCGCGGTTTCGCATCTGCCGGTTAAGTGCAGAAAGGGTTCCGCCGGCGTTGATGTCCATAGAACGGAAATCCGTAATTTGAATATCAACTACCATTGTCGTTCCGGGTGCAATGATTACATCATCATCGCCATCAGGTATTCCGTCGGCATCAGAACCTGAAACCGACCAAGAGCCAGGATTGCTCCAAAGTCCCGAAACTGCAGAAGAAGTAAAGGTTGCTGCCGAAACCGCAGAGGTCATTGCGAGTGTAAACAGCAAAACAGGGTATATTTTTTTCATTGCCCGAGTAGTATTATGGCTGGACTTTATACGTGCAAAATTAACGTAAAGATACCAAAGTTACTAACAATCTTTTTGGATGCAAATAATTGATTCATAGCACATTTTACGTTTGCTTTCATATACGGAATTATTTGACGGCAGGATTTGACTATGGTTTAACATTATTCTGACCGGTTGATTGAACAGAGCCGGGTAATTGTCATTGAGACAAACTATAAATTATGCTGCTTTTAAGTTTCTGATTATTATTGCAGTTAAATTCACAAAATGCCCGGAGATCAGCAACTTGTTTCGATTCGTGATATTAAACGAGTTTGGTCTGTAGTTCGCAAGAACTGGATCTTTCTCGCGCTTTTTCCAATACTGGCGTTTTTTGCCGGCGAGATATACATCTACAGAAATACACCTGTTTATTCTGCAAGTATGCAGCTGCAGGTGCGTATCAACGAATCGTACAATCCGGGAAGCGTTATCAGCGACAATGCTGCGGGTGGTTACGGGAATGTCATGCGTTCTTATGTTGACATTTCTAACGAAAAACGGGTAATCAGCTCTTACAATCTCATTGAAAAAGCAATTGATAAGCTGAATTTCGACATCTCTTATTTTATTGTAGGTCGTCTGCGAACGGAAGAAATGTTTCAGGGCATTCCTTTCAGAGTTGATGTAATCACACTCAACAACAGACTTTACGAACAAAAAATACGGTTTGAGATAAAAGATTCTATAAACTATGTAATGACCTACAAAGTAGGTGAAGATGATAAAACAGTTAAAGGAAAGTTCGGCGATGAGCTTATAGAATCGGAAATGCGATTAAAAATTACCAAAACCCGCAAGTTTGGTTCTCTCGATACAAAGAATTATTCGGCAAGCAACTATCTCGTTCAAATTCATGATAAAGCTAACTTGATTCGCCGTTACCAGCGTTCGCTTACAATAAATAATCCCGAATACACCAATATTTTACAGATCAATGTTGCTGATGTAATCTCTAAACGCGGCATTATTTTTCTTGATACACTTGCCAGTACATACATTGAGAATACTAAAATTCAGCGCGAAGACATCAACAGCAGTACTTTGCTTTTTATCGACAAACAAATGGATGAGGTTACCGGATTCCTCAATTCCATTGAAGATACAATGCAGAACTATCGCGAGCAAAATACTATTTATGATTTAGGCAAGGAGGGCGATCTTTACTTTGGGCAAATGGTTGAGTTTGATACGCGGAAACGTCTTTATCAACTCCAGTTTGAATCACTGAATGACCTTGAATCATACATTATCGAAGACAAAGACCCTGATTTTTTGCCGCCGTCGGCTTATGTACTTAACGACGATCCGTTTTTACAGAAAAGTGTTGATAAGCTCTACAATCTGCAAATTGAACTCAAGCAGATGCGCACTACATCAACGGAGAGTAATTTCAACATTAAGCTGCAGCTTGAACAAGTTGGAGCACTGAAAAAAAGTTTGCTCATCTATCTCGGCAACTCACGAAAAGCAATTACTGAAAACATCCGCGAAATTGATAAGCAGATTGGTAAATATTCATCCAGCATTCAGGAGCTTCCCTTCAAACAACGCGGATTAACTAATATTCTTCGCAAGCAAAAAGTAAACGAAGAGCTTTACCTGTTTTTACTTCAGAAACGTGCCAACACAATTATTGCCAAAGCAAGTATTGTTTCTGATGCACGAATCATCGAATCAGCTCAGTCGGCCGGATTAATGAGCCCCAAGCGCGAAAAAACAATGCTGCTTTTTGTGGGTGTTGGTCTATTGCTCGCAATTGTTTTTGCTTTGATCCGCACATTTTTCTTCGAGAAAATCAATTCGGCAGCCGAGCTTAAAGAGCGCACTGACATTACTATTTTGGGCGAAGTCGGGCTTTACACTTCAGCAAAAGAACTTGAGATCGTTGTTGAACATGATCCCAAATCATGGTTAGCCGAGTCATTCCGAAGCATCCGCACCAATCTGCAATACCTGAACAGCGATAACAAGCCAAGTCAGATCATTGTAGTATCCTCAACCAATCCCGGCGAAGGGAAAACATTTTGTTCCGTCAACCTTGCATCAATGCTGGCGCGCAGCGAGCGAAAAGTAATTATTTTGGAGCTTGACCTGCATAAACCCCGAGTTCACAAAGCCCTGAAAATGGATCAGGAAATAGGGGTGAGTACAATTATGCTTGGAAAACACACCATTGCAGAAGCTATTCTGCCTTCGAGTGTGAGCGGCTTAGATACTTTACTTTCGGGGCCGCTGCCACCAAATCCTTCAGAGCTTTTGGTAACCAAAAAGATGACTGAAATTTTGGAATACTGCAGGCAGCACTACGAATTTATCATTATTGATACACCGCCAATCGGTATCATTTCTGATGCGCAGGTGTTAATGAAAGAGGCTGATGTTTCCCTGTTCGTCATGAACTGCAACCTGCCATACAGAGCCGGATTGTCAGTTGCAAAAGAGTTCTCCGGAAATGATCAGATCAAGAATTTCTGCATCATTGTAAACGGAGTGAAACGCCGCAAAGGCCGCTATTACACCAGATACGGCTATCGCTACCGATACGGGTACGGAAACTATGGCTCTTACGGAGACTATGTTGGCTATGGTGATACCCCTGATCCAAAAAACAAATAACATCCTGCTTTTATGGCAAACGTAAATGAGCAGCAGGATAATTCATCGGAACCCTGGACACTCACCATTCGTCCGGGTAAAGGTAATTTAGATCTCCGGCTTCGCGACATCTGGAACTATCGCGACCTGATTAAACTATTTGTCAGACGCGATTTCGTAGCTATTTACAAGCAAACGATTCTCGGCCCGCTCTGGTTTTTTATTCAGCCTGTACTGGCATCTATAATGTACTATGTGCTTTTCAGTCGTGTAGCCGGATTGAAAACCGATGGTATTCCGCCTATCTTGTTTTACATGACCGGACAGTTGAG
The DNA here is from genome assembly GCA_046335555.1 of Bacteroidota bacterium. Classification (GTDB taxonomy): domain Bacteria; phylum Bacteroidota; class Bacteroidia; order Palsa-965; family Palsa-965. Next base: position 2,148 of record JBKDHA010000074.1, on the reverse strand, counting down.
CTGGATGTATTTTTCGGAATGCCTGCTCAAAACATCAAATACATTTGTGAGTAATGCGGGCTTATTCGGCAAGGTTTATTTTCCGCGGCTTGTAGTGCCTGTATCAGTAGTTATTTCAAACATGCTGCGATTTATCGTGCAGCTGTTACTGCTACTGTTAGTAATGGCCTACTATGTTTATTTTAAAGATATGCCATTGCATGTAACACCAGCGCTGCTGCTGTTGCCGCTGCTATTAATTATCATGGCAGGCTTAGGCCTTGGTGCCGGCATTTTGATTTCTGCAATGACTACAAAATACCGCGATCTTCAGTTTCTGGTTTCTTTCGGCACGCAGCTTCTGATGTTTACTACACCTGTTGTTATCTCTGTTCAAAATCTGAGCGATGGTGTTTTTAAAACCATCGTACAGCTTAATCCGATGACAGCGGTTGTGCAGTTGTTCCGGCATGCATTCTTTAACACCGGAGCGCCTGAATTATGGCAAATAGCTTACAGTGCTGGCTTCATGGTTGTGCTGCTGGTTGCCGGCATTGCGGTATTTAACCGAGTCGAGAAATCATTTATGGATACTGTTTAACCGGCGGCCATGCGAAAAGTAATTGAAGTTGATAATGTCTCCAAATCATACCGCCTTGGTGTGATTGGCACAGGAACACTTACGCACGACCTCAACCGCTGGCTGGCTAAAATGCGCGGCAAAGAGGATCCGTACAAATTGGTTGGTGTTGAAAACAATCGTACTGTTGCCGGCGGCCAGTATGTAAATGCTCTCAGCGATATTTCTTTTTCAGTTAATGAGGGAGAAGTGCTCGGAATTATTGGCGGAAACGGTGCCGGAAAATCTACACTGCTGAAATTGCTTTCGCGCGTTACACAACCCAGCGAAGGCGAAATACGCATCCGCGGTCGGCTTGCCAGTTTGCTGGAAGTAGGAACCGGTTTTCACCCTGATCTTACCGGACGCGAAAACATTTACCTGAACGGCACTATTCTTGGCATGAAGAAAGCCGAAGTGCAAAAGCATTTCGATGAAATTGTAGAGTTTGCAGGCGTTGCCAAGTACATTGATACACCTATCAAGCGCTATTCGTCGGGCATGAAAGTGCGACTGGGATTTGCAGTTGCTGCACATCTGGAACCCGAAGTGCTTGTGGTTGATGAAGTACTTGCCGTTGGAGATGCTGAATTTCAGCGGAAATGCCTCGGCAAGATGCAGGATGTAGCCGAAAATCAAGGTCGCACAATTCTGTTTGTGAGCCATAACATGAATGCAATTAACCGCCTCTGTACTCGCGGCATTGTTTTGCGTTCAGGAAAAATGGCTTTCGACGGAACTGCTGCCGAAGCGGTGAAACTGTACGAAGTTCTTAACTCTGATGAACTCAAGGCAGAAGCATCATTTGAACCTGACCCAACAGCCGATTGTCAGATTATTTCTGCACAACTCTTTAATTATTCAAGCGGAAAAGCTGAACGAAATATCAACATTGGCGAAGCCTTTGGCGTAAACTACACCCTGCGACTCAATACACTCATCAGAAGCATTCACATGACGATGGTGATTAAAACAGCAGCCGGTGAAATCGTTTTTCTTTCAGACAGGCGCGATGATAGTGAAGCTATTCAGCCTCGTGATCCGGGAACATATGTCGGCTCAATTCAAATTCCGAATCCGTTACTTGTTCCGGGCACATACACCATTACTCTCGGACTAATTAATTATGATAATGGGCGGTTTTTTCATGCAAAAGATATTTTAACGTTTACTCTTTCTGATAATGAATCGGCAAGAGCGCAACGTGCAGGGCAAATTTTTGTTCCGTTGAAATGGAATATTGAGAAGGGGGAGTAGAGGAGATGATTAGCTTACAGTTGTTTTATTTCTTTGTTTAATTTGTTTAAACAAAATATCGCGCAAAAACGCAGAGGCGCTAAGCTTGTAGTTGTTTTTTCTTTGTTTAATCTGTTTAAATAAAATATCGCGCAAAGACGCAGAGGCGCTAAGCTTGTAGGTGTTTTATTTCTTTGTTTAATCTTTATAAATAATATCGCGCAAAGACGCAGAGGCGCTAAGCTTGTAGCTGTTTTTTCTTTGTTTAATCTGTATAAATAAAATATCGCGCAAAGGCGCAGAGGCGCTAAGCT
>JBKDHA010000073.1:0-4954 GCA_046335555.1 Bacteroidota bacterium | reverse complement strand
ACTTAAAAGTTAGTGTCGATTCCGAAGCCCCTAAAAGCCGTACAACTAATTTCCATGATGCAGTTAATTGATTCATCTTGTAGCAATGATGATTATGTTGTGATGGAAATTGCTTTAAGTATGGCCGATTAACTTCCTGATAATGATAATTTTAACAAATCAACAATTACAGGGCTTAGTGTTTAGCATCTGCTTAAAATCGTGAACTTCTACAAACAAAAACTGCCTCCTGAAAAGGAGGCAGAAAGTTACTGAGCCTTCCACGGGACTTGAACCCGCGACCTGCTGATTACGAATCAGCTGCTCTACCAGCTGAGCTAAGAAGGCTTAACAGGCAACTGTTTTGCAATTGCGCGCTGCAAAAGTAGTATTTCCGGGAAACGGCAACAAGTTTTTGCCGAAAAACACCAAACTGCTTACCGAACGGCCTTTGACGGAACGGGATACATTTCGCGGAGCTTGTTTACCGTGTAATCAATCTCATCGCGGGTGGTGTATTTGCTGAACGAAAAGCGAACTGACGGGCGACTCATATCGGTACCAATGGCGCGGAGTACATGCGAACCAACATTGCTGCCAGATGAACAAGCACTTCCGGCAGAAGCAGCTATTCCGTTAATATCCAAGTTAAAAACAAGCATCTCGGCATTGTCGGTTGGCGGCAAACAAACATTGAGAACCGTGTAAAGCGATTCACCTTTGGCATCACCGTTAAATGTAACACCGGGCAAATGCTTCTCTAATTGAGAAATCATATAATCTTTTAGCCCCTGAATATGCTTTTGGTGTTCTTCCAGATCGCGAAGGCTGATTTCCAATGCTTTTGCAAGACCTACAATGCCATAAACATTCTCGGTTCCGCCGCGCATATTGCGCTCCTGTGCTCCGCCGTGAATAAGCGGCGAAATATTTATATCACTGTTGATGTAAATAAATCCAACGCCTTTGGGGCCGTGGAATTTATGCGCCGCACCGTTTAAAAAATGAATGGGCAGTGCTTTAAGATCAATGTTGTAATGGCCGATTGTTTGAACGGTATCTGAATGCAAAACTGCATCGTACTTTTTGCAAAGTTCTGATACCTTCTTTATCGGCAGCAAGTTGCCGATTTCGTTGTTGGCGTGCATAAGCGAAACAAACGAACGCTCATTTTTACTGAGCAGTTCTTCGAGATGCGCCATGTCTATATGTCCGCCGGGAAGCAAACGCACAAGGCTCAGCTTAATACGCCCGCCATCAGCAAGTGCTTCGAGTGTATGCAGCACTGCATGGTGCTCAATTGGGGAAGTAATGGCGTGAGTAAGTTTAAGGTCTTCAATTGAGCAGCGGATAGCCATATTATCAGCCTCGGTGCCGCCCGAAGTAAAGAAAATCTCCGAAGGCGAAACATTCAGCGAGCGGGCAATACTCTTGCGCGCCTGCTCGATGGCAGAACGGGTTTGCCGTCCCCATGCATGAATGGATGAGGGATTGCCAAAATGCTCTTTCATAACCGGAAGCATGGCATCAAGCACTTCAGGATCAAGAGGTGTGGTGGCTGCATTATCAAGATAAGCCTTCATGCTGCAAAAATACGAGTATTTAAATTGAATTGCTGCTTCTCAGCGCAGTTGACGAAAATCTGAGTACAAAGAAAAGCGGCATCCCCATTTGTGATGCCGCCTTTTTTGTCTTTTTATGAGCAATTTTTAACCTTAACCTGTTTTTTCAGGTTAAAATATGATCAGCGTTGCTGTACTTTAATCAGTTCCCGAATATCCAGCATGATTTTCTTGGCAAGATTATCGGCTGTGGTTTCTGATTCGCTTTCAGAATAAATCCGAATTATTGGTTCGGTGTTGGAACGGCGCAGATGCACCCATTCTTTGCTGAATTCAATTTTTACTCCGTCAACCGTATTTACAGGCTGTTTACTGTATTTTTTATGAATGCCGTCGAGAATCATATCAACATTGATTTCGTTGGTCAATTCAATTTTATTTTTCGAGATATGGTAGTCCGGGTATTTAGAACGCAGCATCGAACAGGTGCTGCCAAATTTTGCAAGATGGGTCATGAACAACGCAATTCCGGCCAAAGCATCGCGACCATAATGCAATTCGGGATAAATAACGCCTCCGTTTCCTTCGCCGCCAATTACGGCATTGCAGGATTTCATCAGCTCAACCACATTTACTTCTCCAACTGCGGAGGCGTGATAAATTCCTCCGGCCTTTTCAGTAACATCACGCAGCGCACGGGTTGAGGAAAGATTGGAAACGGTGTTGCCGGGTTTGTTGCCAAGTACATAATCGGCAACAGCAACCAAAGTATATTCTTCACCAAACATTTCACCGTCTTCGCAAACAATGGCAAGGCGGTCAACATCTGGATCTACAACTAATCCGAGATCAGCATTTTTCTTCACAACTGCTTTTGCAATGTCGCGGAGATTTTCGGGAAGCGGTTCTGGGTTGTGCGGAAATTCGCCTGTGGTTTCGCAGTAAAGCTCTGTAATTTCTTCAACTCCGAGTGCGCGCAGGAGCATCGGAACTGCAATGCCGCCTGTAGAATTTACGGCATCAACAACAACTTTGAACTTGCGTGCTTTTACGGCTTCGGCATCTACCAGCGGAAGTGCCAGAATTGCTTCGATATGCTTTTCAATGAAGCCGGTTCCGGTGGTTATTTGTCCGAGGTGATTGACTTCGGCAAAACTGAAATCATCGGCATCGGCTATCGAAAGCACGAGTTCTCCGTCGGCCGCTGAAATAAATTCTCCTTTTTCGTTGAGGAGTTTCAGCGCATTCCATTGTTTGGGGTTGTGGCTGGCGGTGATGATGATGCCGCCATCGGCTAATTCTGCAGGAACCGCCATTTCTACGGTTGGCGTTGTAGAAAGGCCAATGTCAAGGACATGGATACCGAGTCCGGAAAGTGTACCGTTTACCAGCTGACTAACCATCGGGCCGGAGATACGGGCATCGCGGCCAACAACAACTTTGAGTGCTTTTTTAGGATCAGCTGCGCGCCGGCGCAGCCAAGTTCCGTAGGCCGCTGTAAATTTTACAATATCAACGGGACTCAGACCTTCGCCGGGGCGACCACCAATGGTGCCGCGAATTCCGGATATAGACTTTATTAATGACACACAAACAATTTTTAAACAGGGACTGCAAAGATAGAACGAGGATTGCGGATACTGCAATACCCTTTTCATAACATATTAACCAGAAAAAATCTGATTTTGGTGATAACTTTGCATACCAAAAGGCTATTCTGCTACGTATCTTTGTTTGTAACCCATTAGGCCGTTCTATGAAAAGCGAGCAAAACCATATAAATCAATTGGTGGATCGTTTTGAGGCAATGCTGAAAAAGGATTCATCAGGTTTTTTCGAGGAAGAAGAATTTGAGGATATTGCAGATCATTATATGCGTACCGGCCGTTTCCGCCGTGCGCTCGATGCCGTTTCTATGGCTCGTACTCAGCATCCGTTTTCACCCGTTTTCCTTGTTATTCAGGCGCAGATTCATGTAAGTCTTAACGAGAACCGTATTGCCCTTGATCTGCTTCAGCAGGCCGAGCGCATCGAGCCTTTCTTTGGCGATATACACATGACCCGCGGTACTATTTATAGTCAGATGGGCCTTTCCGAAAAAGCCATCGCCTGTTTTGAACTTGCCGGCAAATATGAAATCCCGCACTACGAAGTTAACTTCTACATTGCCTGCGAAATGATTAATCAGAGCCGGCATCTTGAAGCGGCGGCTCTCCTGCGTGATGCCATTTACGAGCGTCCGGATTTCGAAAGCGCAATGAACGAACTCAGCCTGTGCTACGAAATCATTGACGACCGCGATGAATCACTCAAAGTGTTCCAGTATTGCGTTGATGAACGTCCGTACAATGCCACAGCCTGGTTCTGCCTCGGTTTGAGCCACAGCCGCGCTGAGAAATTTACAGAAGCCTTAGAAGCTTTTGAGTATGCCCTGCTTATCCGCAGCGACTTCCCTCCCGCCCTGTTCAACAAAGCTAATATGCTGGCTGAACTTGGTCGCCACGACGAAGCCATTGAAACCTACAAACTCGTTCTCGATACCGATGAGCCGCAGGCCAATGTTTATCTGCACATCGGCGAATTGTACGAGCACATGAACCAGATGGAAATGGCGCTGGTCAATTACAGTAAAGCTATCCGTCTCGACGGCGGACTGAGCGAGGCTTGGCTCGGAATGGGCATTGTGCTCGACCAGCAAAACCGGCTCAGCGAAGGCATTCATTACATCAAAAAAGCGCTCGAACTCGAACCCGAAAACACGGTTTTCCTGCATACCTACGGCGATTTTCAGCGAAAACTCGGCTTCTACGAAGAAGCTGAAACAGCTTACCGCAAAGTGCTGGAAATGGAACCCGATGATCCGGGCATCTGGGCCGATTACTCGCAAATTCAGCACGAGCAGCAAGATTTCACCGGCGCACTCGAAACACTTGCCGAAGGCATAAAATATCACCCCGATGATGCCGAACTGTACTACCGTTTTTCAGCCTGTCTGCTCGAAAATGGTTTCAGACAGGAAGCATTCGGAAATCTTCAGCGCGGGTTAGAACTCGATTTCAGTAAGCATGATATTCTTTTCGACTTCATGCCGCAGCTCAAGAACAATCCCGGAATACTTGATTTTATTGAAGCTCATCGCCCCTGACAATCAATTGTATGAGCTTTGACAGCAAAAAAGCCGTGCCGCCTGTTAACTGCCGACACGGCTTTTTGACTATTTTTGATCCCGACACACCAAACCTGACTTATTTTAACCGATGAATTTTAATTTACCGCATCTCCCTGAACGCCCGCAACGCCCACGCCAATCCGGAACCACCATGGTTATGGACAAAGGACTCGGGCTAAAGCAGGCCGAAATGCTAATAGATACCAGTGTTGATTATATAGATATGATCAAACTCGGTTTCGGC
>JBKDHA010000072.1:0-34743 GCA_046335555.1 Bacteroidota bacterium | reverse complement strand
TCGTTCAAAAATCTGGTTTCGTTTTTTGTTAAAGAAAACGACTTGAAACTATCTGATCTCGATGAAGTGCTGAAAGGAAATCAGAAACAGAAAAAAAGCAAACCATGATTTATCTTCTCAAATCAACTCTTGCTTTCAGCTTATTGTATATGCTGTATGAAATCTGGTTCAGGCGCTTTACTTTTTTTCAGTTCAGCCGCATTTACCTCTTGATTTCGGCAGTTTTTAGTTTGTTCTTTCCTTTTCTGCATTGGCGCACCGAAGCAAAAAATATTCCTGCATTTATGCTCGATGCTTTTGTTGTCGGCGGAAAAGCAGCAGAAGAAACAACGGCAGAGAGTAGTTTCAATTGGTTGCTCATGATTTACATTGCCGGAGTTGTTGTAATGTTTTTCTTGCTGCTTATCAAATTGTTTGGTGTTTATCGCCTTGTGCAGAAGAGCAGGAGGACAGATACCGTTGGTGTTTACACCTTACCCGAAACTCATCGCGAGGACGCATTTTCGTTTTTCGGGAAAGTGTTTATTGGCACTGCGGTTGATGCAGAAACACGACCGGCAGTTTTGTTGCACGAGCGTGTGCATGCAAAGCAACTGCACACAATCGATGTTTTATTTTTCGAATTGCTGCACTGCGCTTTTTGGTTCAACCCTTTGTATAGGTTGGCGTTAAAGCGTTTGCGCATGTTGCACGAGTTTATTGCCGACAAGCAGGCCTGTTGCGGCAACAGCGTGCATTATTCCGAAGTGTTGCTGGCCCGTTCTATGGGGGTGCCGCCTTCGGTGCTTGTTCACTCAATGTTTAACGCATCTTATTTAAAAAGGAGATTGATTATGCTTCGCAAAACACCAACCCGCAGCGCGCTGCGTCCGGTTTATCTGCTGGCTTTGCCGCTGGCCGCAGCTATGCTGCTTTTCAATTCATTTATTACTGATCCGCCGTCACCGCCATCGCCCCCGGCAGCACCAACGCTTGCTGCTCCTGAGCCGCCGTCTGCACCCGAACCGCCGTCTGCACCAGATCTACCGACCGCGTCTGAAGATATTGTTCAACCGTCGTTCCCGGGCGGAGAGGTAAAGCTGCTGGTTTATTTAGCACAAGAAGTGAAGTATCCAGAAGAAGCCCGAAAGCAAGGAATTAGGGGCAGAGTTTATGTAGAGTTTACAATAGATGAATCCGGAAAAGTAAAAGATGCCGCAGTGAAAAAAGGCGCACACCCACTGCTGGATGCCGAAGCACTCCGCGTGATCAACTCAATGCCCAACTGGAATCCGGGAACCGAGAATGGTAAACCGGTTTGTATGAGTATGATGCTGCCCATTATGTTTAAACACAAATGAGAGCCTGTTTAGTGATTGCCGCATTACTAATAGCCTCAGCACTGCAGGCGCAAAAAGTAATGCAATTCAGCCAACTGGAAACCGAAGGCATACGGCAAACATGGCTCGACAGCAATTATACTAGTGCTGTACACAGCGATACAGCCCTTGCTGTTTTTAAAACAGAAAAAGCGCAGGAGGAATTTATCGGCGCATACAATATATTCATTCAAAACTTAGGAAAATTCCTTGCAGAGAATGGATTTGTATTTAAGCAGGAGCAGCGGTGTTTTAACCGTGTTTATTTTGCTGCCGATGGCTCAGTTGAGTATTTCATTTATTCGTTCTCAAACAAAAATATTGAACCTCAAAATCAACTTACAGCGCAGCAGTTAAGTGAGTTTGAACGTTTACTGATTGCATTTTTGAAAACAGAAAAACTACCATTTACAACCGCTGTGCCTTTTGCACAGTGCAGTCCGGTTGTGTACGGAAAGAAGTAAGATTTTGTAATTGTTTACATCCCCGTTTGGTAATCGTCCGACTGTATCAGTCGGGCGATTGTTCATTTAATCTCGGTATATTTAAATGTATATCGATTGTTCTTGAGTGATTCCTTATTCACAAAATAATGCGATAGGTAAGATAAATTTACATCATCTACCAGCGCCTCTCCGTTTGAATTTGCAGTGAAATGCCAGTATGAAAGTGGTATTGATCCCTGCATTACCATTTTCCCGTTTTCATCGTTTACTTTTATCGGAATAGTGATTTGCATAGAACTTGATAGAGATGTATCCTTAATGCCTACATCAAAACTGTATTTATATGTAGCATGGTTAAACCCGCAATTTTTGTCAGTAAAAAATTCGTCTATATCTGTTTTGGCTAATATCCAAGCCTTTTTAAGATTATGTTCTACTTTGAAAAGTTGAAACCGAAGTTTAATTTGATATTGTAACTCCTCATTTTTATAAACGTTCAATTGTCTTGCGGTTTGAATACTGTCAATTATAGTTATTTCGTTATTGGAGAGATAATATTTCATACGTTTAGCCGGTAAATGTTCCCAATCATACCCCAAAAACGAACTATGAAATGCCTGGTTTTGCATAGGTATTGATGATGAAAGTCCGATGTTTGTAAAAGTTGCATAGCATAGATTTGTTTGCTTAACTCGCTCTTCTATACATTCAGCATCATAACTCAAGTCCTTCCATAGCGACAAATAAATGAGAGCGATATCTTCGTTTGTTTCCACAGTGTACTTAAAATTAAGCTCTGCTTTCTTTTGATTGCAGTTTATCAAAGTCAGCCAGCAACAAAGTGCCAGCATTACTATTTTGTTCATGCAAAAAGAGGTTAATGAGTTGAATGACTTCTGCAATTTTACAAAAAACGCATCATAAACTAGTGTAACGAAGCATAGTTCGGTTGTCGCGTGTAAATTTGCTCAACCATGCACACCCGCAAAATCATACACATCGACATGGATGCTTTTTACGCATCAGTCGAGCAGCGTGATGCTCCCGAACTAAAAGGGCAGCCGGTAATTGTGGGCTGGCCGCATGGCCGCAGCGTTGTGCTCACGGCAAGCTACGAGGCCCGGAAATTTGGTGTGCGCTCTGCAATGCCCGGCAGCGAGGCATTACGGCTTTGTCCGCAAGGCGTTTTTGTGCCGCCGCGGTTTCCGGCATATAAAGAAGCCTCGCAGCAAATCAGAGCCATCTTTCACCGTTACACTGATTTGGTAGAGCCTCTCTCGCTCGATGAGGCGTATCTGGATGTGACAGACGATAAACTGGGCATCGGTTCGGCTATTGAAATTGCAAAAGCTATAAAGGCCGAAATCCGTGAAGCCACACTGCTCACTGCCTCCGCCGGGGTTTCAGTCAACAAGTTTGTAGCCAAAGTAGCTTCAGGAATGCAAAAGCCCGACGGACTTACCTTTATCGGCCCTTCTCGCATTGAGGCATTTATGGAGCAGCTGGCCGTTGGCGATTTTTTTGGCGTGGGAAAAGTAACCGCCGGCAAAATGAAAGCAATGGGACTGCACACCGGTGCCGACCTCAAACAAATGCCCGAAGACGAATTAGTAAAACAATTCGGGAAGGCCGGACGCTTCTATTATCGCATCGTTCGCGGCATCGACAACCGACCAGTGCAGCCCGACCGCGAAACAAAATCGGTGAGCGTTGAAGATACATTTGCCGAAGATGTGCTCGATACCGAACAGCTAAAACAGGAAATTACTTCACTGGCCGAGAAGCTCATGGGGAGGCTGGAACGCTATGAGTTGGCAGGACGAACGGTAACATTAAAGGTGAAATATCACGACTTTAAACAAGTAACCAGAAGTAAGACATTAAACACCCCGCCAACCAAAGAAGAATTACAACAAACTGCCTTCGAATTGCTGCAACTTACCGAGGCCGGAAAAAAGAAGGTTCGTCTGCTTGGCCTTGGTGTAGCGGGTTTCAGCGATTTAACTCCCGAAAATCAACTGAAATTGTTTTGACATTTTTTGGCGAATAAAAAACATAATCAAACACCTTAGTTTTCGTTACTTTTGCACTAACCAACATCTAAACGCTCATGAAAAAGCTGATTCTTATTTTACTGCTCACTCCGCTAGCCTGGTTTGCTCAGTCGTGCTCCGGCAATCAGGAACCTGAGAAAGATCCTGTTAAAGACAGTCTCACAAACGTTACCGGCGAACTATCAGGTACAGTAGAATCTCAGCGCGCTTCTCTAGATTCTTTCTTCCGAGCTTTCAACGATATTCAAGCTAATCTCGATGAAATCAAACAGAAAGAGAAAATCATCACACAAAGCACAGCTACCGGTGATGTAGCGAACCGCGAAGAACAAATAAAAGCTGATATTGCCGCGATTTATGATTTGATGGTGAAAAACAAACAGCGCCTCGCCTCAGCTAAAAAAAGCCTGAAAGAGTCGGATATGAAAACTGCAGAAATGCAGAAAACAATCGACAACCTGCAGGCATCGCTGGATGCGCGTGAACAGGAAATCACCACACTCAAATCACAACTCGAATCGCTTAACCTCGAACTGAGTAACCTGACCATGAATTATCAGGAAACCCAGCAACAGTCGGCCGCCAAAACTGAGGTAATCAATACCGCTTATTACGCCTACGGAACCAGCAAGGAACTCATCAAGAATGGTATCCTGACCAAAGAAGGTGGCTTCATCGGTATCGGAAAATCGAAGAAGATGAGCGAGAATATGGATCTCAAGTATTTCCAGAAAATCGACATCACTCAAACAAAAGAAATTAACCTCGGCGGAAGCATGAAAAAGGCTACCCTTTCAAGCACTCACCCCGCCGGATCTTACAAGTTTGAAGGCTCAAACGGTAAGTTCGATAAACTTGTTATCAGCGATTCTGATAAATTCTGGAGTGTGTCTAAATATGCTGTAATTATTGTTGAGTAAGCTTTTCAGCAGCTTTTAAACAAAGCTTTTAAAAAAAGACCTTCAAGGTTTCTGAAACCTTGAAGGTCTTTTTTTTATTATAAAAGCTTTTTTTCAGGAAATTTGGGGCAATGAAACTCATCAACCTCTTTGCTTTTCTTGTCTTTCTGGTATTTAACTCCTGCGAATCAAGCGATGCCCGCTCATCTGCTAAGGATTCTGTTATAGTTGACAGCACACCCATCATCCGCAAGCTTATTGATGCCGACCGCAAGGCATATCAGCTTGATACGCATTTTGCCCGCCTTGCGGCCTCCGATAATTTCAGCGGATCAATACTTATAGCACAACGCGGAGTAGTATTGTTTCACAAAGCGTATGGTTGGGCAAATTTGCCGAAGCGCGATTCACTTACGCTCAATACAGGAATTCAGCTGGCCTCTATTTCCAAGCAGTTTACTGCCGCAGCGATCATGCTTTTGCAGCAGGAAAATAAACTCAGCTACGACGATCAGTTGCAGCGCTGGTTTCCGGATTCTATGTTTGCCGGAATTACAATCCGGCAGTTGCTCACCCATCGCAGCGGCTTGCCTACTTATACTTATTTCTGCGATGACTACTATCGCGAGCAAAAGAAATTGCCAAACTACTTTACCAACGACAGTGTTGTTGCAATGATGCGAAAACTCAAGCCCAATCCCGATCACAAGCCCGGCGAAAAGTTTGATTATAATAATACAGGTTACGTTTTGCTGGCTTCGGTTGTGGAGAAAGTTTCCGGACAATCATTTGCTGAGTTTATGAAGAGCCGATTTTTTACTCCGCTTAAAATGAAGAACACATGGGTCAATACAGATACTTCGCGACTCAATGACCGGGCGCTATCGTATTATGGTAAATGGAAGCATTGGGAAGACAACTACTTTGATAATGTAACCGGCGATAAAGGCGTAATATCAACGCCAGGTGATATGTTTCTTTGGGATCGTTCATTGCGCAGGAACGAAATATTAAAGGCAGAAACATTAAAGGAAGCATTTACCGGAGCAAGTCCCGAATTAACGGGCAAAGAAACCTGGAACTATGGTTTTGGCTGGCGCATCCGCAGGTTTGATGATGGTGCTCAGGCTGTTTTTCATAATGGCTGGTGGCATGGTTTTACCACCGCATTTTACAGGGGAACAAGTGATGATGTAACTATAATTATTCTTTGCAATAAGGTCAATAAAGGAGTTTACAGAGTTGATCCGCTCCTGAAAATGTTAGGCGCGCACTATCTCCCGTTTGAAGCTGCAGAGCCCGGCGAAGGTGATACGGTTATCAAGAAATGAAGAAACATGAATTAGAAATACGCAAAACCGCGCGTTACTTTACCTTGGGCGAAACAAATGCTCAAGTTGAAGAAGTATGGTTTGTTTGTCATGGCTATGCGCAACTTGCAACGGAGTTTTTGGCATCATTTACAGCACTCGAAAAGCCCGGCCGGTTAATTGTGGCTCCCGAAGGTTTGCATCGCTTTTATGCCAAAGGCGGAGGCGGAAAAGTTGCCGCATCGTGGATGACCAGCGAAGATCGTCTCAGTGATATTGCAGATTATACTGCTTGGCTGGATACCGTTGCTACTGATGTCATTTCAAAAATTCCGAGTCAGGCACGAATTATTGTTCTTGGATTTTCGCAGGGAGCCGCTGCTGTATGTCGCTGGCTGGCTGCAGGAAATACATCTGCCAATGACCTGATACTTTGGTGCGGCTTCTTTCCGCCGGATATGCAGCCTGCTCAACTTCCGGCCAACCTAAAGCTTACGATAGTAACAGCTTCTGATGATCGGTTTATTAGTCCCGAACAAACGGCAACTCAGTTTGAAGAACTAAAACTAAAACGAGTTCAATTCAAACATCTGCATTTTGAGGGCACACATACTGTGGAAAAGGCCGCCCTGCTTCAGCTTGCTGAATTGCTTGCAATCTAAATTCCGATCATGTATCTTTCCGATCATGAAAAAGAATGTATTCAATCTTATTCTTGTTTTTGCATGTTCATTTTCAATTTCGCTGAAAGCGCAGGGCGGAATTGAGTTAGGTGTTCATGCTGAGCAATCTTTTTTTGGAAACCGGCAGCAGCAGTCGTATGGCTTCAACCTTTATCTGCCGGTTGGCGATATTTTTACTGTTGACTGGGAGCTTGGTATTGGTCCGCGCACAAAAGGTGGTTTCTACTCGCATACCCCCGGCGGCATTGTTCCCGGGGCATTTATTTTGAGTCAGTTTGGAGGTGTTGAACGCCGTTTTTGGAATGTCTCCGGTTTGCTGCTCATGATTTTGCCCGAAGGCATGGGTGTCTATGCCAACCAGGAAGGCCGTTTCAGGCATCATTTTGCAATCCATCCGCTCGGGTTCGATTACTGGTATCGCCGTAATCCGTATGATGAAGTAGGTAAACTCACCGGAACAATTCAATACCGTTTGAAAGTGGTTCCGAACGAAGAAAGAGGCTTGTTTATTTCACCAACAGTTGGCGCTGCAATGGTTTATAACCCCGACAGTCGAATTGATCGCTGGGGTTTGCGTGTAGGAATTACAATCGGCTATTCTGAAAGTTGGTAATGATCTTCATCAGGTTTTGGGTTATTTATATGCAGCACAGAATAAATTTATGATTGAAAATAAAAAAAACTCAGTCCTGGAAAATTGATACTAATTGAGAACAAACATATAGACTTTAGTAAGGTCAACAAAAAAGCTTATCATTAAATAGTTCTTCGGGTACGTAGATTTCTTCGATGATATTACTCTTTCTTTCGATAAGATTTAGTTGCTGTTAATAATCAGAGATATATTAACTGAACGTATCAACTCATTTTTGTAAGCAGACTTAGTAAAATACCAGATCGTGAACAGTTAGTAGTAGCGTATTAATTTTATTTAGCTGGCAACTTTTAATTGATTCTATTCGTACACCGCCTATATTTGGTGAGAACAACATAGCCCACCCCTGTAATGTCTAAGAAAAAACAAAATCAGACCCAAACCCGTCGCACGGGTTATCTTCTCTGGCAGGTTAGCAATAGCTGGCAGCGAGCAATCAAAACAGCCCTTGACCCGCTCGACCTGACCCATGTGCAATATCTTTTGCTCGAAACACTTGAACAGCTTAAAAGTGCCGGCCAGCCTGCAACACAGGTGAAGCTTGCACGAGAAGCCGGAACCGATGTGATGATGACATCTAAAGTTCTGCGTGTACTGGAACAAAAAAAATGGGTTACCCGCAAAGCTAATCGTGCTGATGCACGCGCTTTTCATATTGCGCTTACTCCCGCAGGAGAAAAGGTAGCTTCAAAAGCCCGTCAGTTGGTTAATGATGCCGACAGCAAGTTCTTCGGTAATGTTTCAAAGCCCGAAAAGTTCAGCGCATCGCTTGTACAACTTGCAGAATAATTAAACGTTTATTTACCCTGCATCAGCCATGTTGCCTCCCGGAATATATCGCGGAGTTGCAGCATGGCATTGATGTTTTTATTATTCAGCTTGATCCTGATTTCATCAATTGATGCTCTTTTGTCTGTAACTATTGGTCTGCTTATGCTCAACGATGAAATATGTTTTGAACAGAGTTCCGCTGTATTCAGCCATGGCTGCGGCCAGTCACTGCGCGTAGTTGTTAGCAAATGAAGTAGCTTCGATAAATTGACATAGCACACCCTTTGCTCATTCGAAATGTCTTTTTTGTGTAAAGCAATTGAGGGCGTAATTGCAGTGCTTACAAACAAGAGCTCCCCATTAATCCATGCTGATTTCCGAAGTGCCCCGGTTTCGATTTCATAAACATTGTTTTTGTTTAATAAACTACTGTCTTTTCCAGTTTGACTCTTAAACAAATCTTCAGCCTTGTTTTTATTCTTGAGCTCATAAACTACTGTATAGCCCATTTCACGGGCGGGCATGCTTACCTCACGTTGTGTAGTTACAAAGTTTTCATCGGTAGTTGTTTCGTAGTAATGAGCGGTAAAACCGATGGTGTCGTGCAGCAAAACTGTACAGTTTCCTGTTAATTCGTCGGCTAACGTTTTTCGCAATTCTTCATCATCAAAAAATAAATTGGTGGCCGGATGATGCAATAGATTTTTGCTGCTGAATTCCCAAAAGCCTGTAATTGTTTTAGATGAATCCGGGAAAACATTTCTGCTTATTATCTCATTAATATCATTGTTTTCAATGATGTTTCGTTTGATGATAATTTCCCCGTCCGTAAAATCAGCAGCCAGATGGAGCTGCTGAATATTACCAAGCAATGCAGTAAGCTGCTGCGATTGGGTCAAGGAAATGACTTGCGCCGGATTCACCCAAAGACTGAGATCAAACTCCTGCAGCATTGCATTGCAGAAATTTTCGCTGGCCGCAATAGAAGCCGACTCCGGGAGTACGAGCAATTTGCCAAGCTGTTCGGCTGTTTCTTCGGTGCTGTGGTTGCCAACAGGGTAGAGCAGCAATGCAATTTCAGCATTCCAGCCTGCCACTGCGCCTGATGAGTCGATGCGGAAAGCAGCTTGCTTTGCAGTTTGCAGCGGCGTGATTAAAATTTCACGGCCGAGTTCTTTGCTGCGCATAAATTTCCCGAAGGCGGCACTGTCGTTCAGCTCTATTGCTGCGGCCGCCCAGGCCGCATCGCCGCGGCGGAAAAGGAATAGCTGAATGTCGGCTGTTTGTGCAATGCCGCCGCCTTTGTTCTCGGAAAGTGCGCGACTCAAAGCGGCTAATTGTTTTGAGATGCCTTCGCCGGCATGCGGAGCAATGAGCTCGCCGCCGCCTTTGGCATTCAAGCCTAATTCACGCACATCGGCAGTGAGTACCAGAACTGCATCGGCAGGTATAAATTTCGATTGCACAGGAACTGTACGCCTAAAAAATAAATAACCTGCCAGCGCCCCAACAGCACCCAAAAAAAGCAGCGAAAGAATACTTCCTCGTAAGTATTTCATCTTCTAAAATGAACGATCCAAATGATACATCAAACGAAGAATACGCAGCATCCGAATGTAACCGTATTCAGGTAAGCCATCATCGGTAAAGTCGGCCGAAAATTCAATTTGATTCGAACCTCCGGGGCCACGCTTGCCGCGAAATTTCATGCGGTTGGTAATTTTCGAATACCGATTACGGCGACTGTAACTCGATTCATTTTGTTCGCCGCGTTGCTGCAGTGTAAGGCGTGTGCGCTCTGCATCCCACCAGCCGCTTACGGGACTGCTTCGCAATTCGCGGCGCTCGCTGCTGCTGAGTTTTTTACCTTTTGCATAACCATGCTTCAGGTTTTCGGTAATCAGTATGCTGTCGTTGGTGATGATGAGCTTGCCTTTATGCAGCGCTACATAAATCATCGCCAGCTCTCGCGGTGAATCACGAAGAACGTAATAATCATTTACCGGAATAAGTACACGCGAGCGAACAGCAATATTCAGCAATTCCTTCATTTCTTTTTTCTTGCCAATTGATGCAGCAAAAACAAATTCGGGAACGATTCGTACATCCTGCATTTCCTTTTCAATAGGGTTAAAATTATCATCGTAATCATATCCGCGATACTTCCGCACTTTCGGAACAAAATCAGTAACTGCAAAAACAGCATCACCCGAAAAGAGATTGTAGATAATATCATCATCCAGAAAAACACGGTAAACCGAAAACAGATTGGCATAAACATCTCCGTATCTCGGAATCATTGCCGAATACATCAGATTTATATACTCACGATAACCGCGTCCGCCAAGGCGAATTATTTTTTCAGGATCTGCAGAAATAGAGAGAACCGAGTACGGATTGGTTTTTACGTAGCTAAGTAAACCTTTGTCAATCTTACCACGGAACAATCCTTTTGTAAGTTTGGTAACCTCCGGATTAAAAAAGAATTGTTGTGTTACTTCAAGATGATTACCGGTTAACTGCGCAGCACCTGTAAGTCCCGCTCCGTACCAAATACTGTTGCGGAAAAGGGAATCGGCTTTAGCAATGCGTACATCTCTTGATCCTTCATCATAGCTGATATATCTTCTGTAACGGTTGTATTCCTGCATCCATTCCACCTCAATCAATCTACTGTAACTAAAATAATATACAGCATCGTTTTTTGTTTTATCAATTGCTGCGAAATGTGTTTCCCGTGCAATTGATTGTTCAGGCCGCAGGGTCATTACTTCATCGAGATAGAGAAGTATGTTTCGGTTGACTAATGAGTCTCGCTTTTTATTTTCGTTTCGCCACGAATAATTTCCGTAATCATCACTGTAATCATAACTCTGCGTAACCTGTGGTGGTTCAATTTCCTGTATTTGCGGCTCATCGATACCGGGCATTGGTTCTTCAACATTTCCGATAGTTGGCTCATCAAAAACCGGAAGCGGAATTTTCTTTTGCCTGTACTCCTCGCGCATTTTATTTATGATTTCGGCAACTTCTTCATCAACGGTTTTGCCAAGCATCTCTCTTTTCTTACGTCGCTTTTCGCGATCTTTCATTACTACATTTACAATTGAATCATACGTTTTGTAGTTATCATCGTTGAGCAGTGTTTCAAATTCGTTATAAGCCGCTTCTTCAAGGGAGTCTCTGCGTTCATATTCTTTTTGTGCTTTGTATTCTTCAACTTGCAAGATAGAATCAGCAGTTTTGATTGAATCAGCAAGCATCCGAAGTTTGAGGCTCGTTTCATCGTACGCTTCTACTGCATACGCTTCACTGTAATCGTAAAATACTGGTTCAGTGTAATGATAATTGTAATCAGCAATCAGTATCCAACCGGTTTTATTTTTTGCAGTAACGGTAATGTGTCCCTGCTGCAAAAAGCTGTAGCCGTTTCGCTGCTGAACGGTTGGCGGAACGTCTCCGGTAAACAAGTGGTTTTGCGACCATTTCAGGAAGAATTCCGGATTATCAAGCGTAAATACATACGCCAATACCGAAACAGTATCGCGCGTATCGCTGTAAACAAACATTGGCGAAGCAGACTGAATACCGGCCGGCGCACCGTTTATACTGATTTGCTTGATAAAAGCATCGAGCGAATCGCGCTGCGCGCCTTCAACCCACCAATGTGTGTTTGTGTAGCGCGAAAGCGATTCGAATGGTTTGTTGTTTCCGTAGAGTTGGTTTTGCAGATCGCGTTGTAGCTCGGGGTCGGCAGCAACGGGGCCGGGATTAATTTGCAAAACCATTAAAGCTTTGGCTGGAATCTGCTCTGCAGGCTGTTGAGCCGAAAGGGAGAAAGTAGCCGCAAGAAGCGCTATTGAGGTTAAAACTGATTTCATTTGAGTTGAATTGTATTGGCAAGCGTTTTCCGGCCTTCGGCCAGTTCTAGTAGATTTTGTTTGAGCATCACCGAGCGCCCGTCCTTCGAAATTTGTGCGGCCGGATTACTGCATTTTGCTACAGGTTTTGCAAACCGGCAGATGCAGGTGTAGTTTGCACTGCGCATGATATTTTTATCGGCAATGCTGAGCCGGGGTGCTGTTTTAGTTGCATCGTAACGATTGTAACGCGAGAATGAATTGCCGCTGAAACTGAAACTGTTGCGCGCTTCCGGAATGCTTTTTTTTGTGCGGGTAAATTCGGCTGTGAGATTTTCGAGCGCAAGATCTAGCTGCTCTACACTGGCAAAATTACAGCGCAGTACATAAATGTAATTTACCCAATCGCGGGTGATACTTACTTTGCTGATGCCGGGCTGCTTGCTCAGTATAGTTTGTGCTTTGAGCAGATCGCGTTCAATATCGGCGCGCTTCGGAACCCGGTAGCCGTTTGAACTGTCGCGCTGCATAATGCCGTCGAGACTAAGTTTGCTGCGGCTCATATTGGCCGTATAGATGAAGCTGCCGCTGCCGTTTGCATTTATGTTTATTTCTTCAAGAATTTCAAAGCATCCTGTAAGCACCAGCAATGGCAGGTACAGCAGCAGTTTCAGCTTAGAAATTGCAGAGAAAAACTTGATTTGCGGCAACATTCTTTGCGGGATTAATGCCGTTTTGTTGGCGGCAACCGTAAAAGTACGAAATTCGCAAACTGTAACCAGCTAAACCCTTATGTTTCGCCGCGATCCGTTTGGACATTTGCTTTTTCTGAAACGCACACTTGTTTGTGTGATCGGCTGGTTTACCTGGTTCAGATATGCGCGATACAACAAGCTGATTATTGAAGGCACTGAACATCTTGAACATCTTCCGCAGCAGGGCGTACTGTTTATTTCCAATCACCAAACTTATTTTGCGGATGTAATTGCGATGCTGCATATTTTTTGTGCGCATAAAAATGGCCGCCGCAACAGTATCTCGGGACCGTATTATTTATTTCGCCCACGCATAACAACTTATTTTGTTGCAGCCGAAGAAACCATGAGCAAAGGCTGGTTGCCCCGACTTTTTGCTTACGTGGGTGCTATTCCCGTACAGCGCACTTGGAGGCAGGGTGGCACAGATGTTAAACGTCAGGTGCGGATGGATGATATTTCAAACATTGGCAAAGCACTTAGCGATGGCTGGGTTATTAATTTCCCGCAGGGCACTACAAAGGTGTATGCACAAGGCCGCCGCGGTGTAACGCATCTCGTGAAAAAATACGAACCTGTCGTAGTTCCTGTTGTGATCGATGGATTCCGCCGGGCTTTTGATAAAAAAGGGTTACGGTTGAAAAAGAAAGGCGTAACACTTCGTGTGCGTTTTAAGCCTGCAATGCAGCTCGATCTGAATCAGGATGCAGAACATATTCTGCATGATATGATGGATGCTATTGAGCAGAGTGCGGCATACCACTGGCCGCGCTCGGCGGGTGAAGGATCGGAAACTAAATAGTTTTTTTGGATGCTGTTGGATGCCGGGTGCTGCGGAAAGTTTTCTTCGCCAGAGGCGAAAAACTTTCCGCAGTTTTTGAATGAAGACTCCAGACTTCATTCAAAGAATTTAATGGCTGCCAGTCGCAGACTGGCTTCAAAAGTTGTGTCAAGTTTCAAACTTGACACAGCTTTACAGCTTCAACAGCGTCAATAAAAAAACGTCAGACCCGTAGGCCTGACGCGGTATAATAATGAGAGATGTATTCTGTTATTTGCCGCCAGTAGTTTTGCTGCGCTGCACCCGTTCGTCTTTCAACTCTTTGTAGCGGGTGAATTGTTCGGCGGTGAAAATTTTCTGAAGCTCAGCATCTTTTTCATCGCGTATTTTTTGGATCGCTGTTTCTTTTGCTTCAGGAGTAAGTGTTGCATCAGCCTTTACTTTATCAACAGCCTCAATGCGACTCAGGATTACGGCTTCGGTTTGAACTGTTTGCTGATCGTTCAGCGAAAGCAGTTTTTTCATTCGCAAAGCCGAAGCATGAGCGCGTTCCTGAGGAGTTTGAGTTTCGGCACTCTGCGATTGCTGCGCTGAAATGCCAATTGTTAAAAGGAGAAATACCGGAAGAATTGCTAAAATGCGTTTCATGAGTGTTCAATTAGTTATCAGTGATAATCTTAAAGATAGGACTTTCTCTTCAATTACAGCAAATAACAGGCCGTTTATTTTACTTCACGGATGATGTATGTTAACCACCGTGCAGCGTTCGGTTCTTTTGTGGGATCAGTTATATAAATTTCGCGAACCGTCGGAGAGAGTGTAAGTTTATGCTCAGCAGCATATTTATCAAGTGCATTGTTTGCCGGTGTCGATCCTTCATAAGGCCCGTAATAATCAGCTTTCAGGATTTTTCCTGCTGCAAATTTCTTGCCCATAATATCGCCTTTAGAGGGCATTTCTGTAACTGTGCTCACGCACCATTCGATGTCCATAATGCTGTCGCCACCGTGATAGAATGAAAATGGCGGCCCGGCACTTTTTACACCTGCTTCAGCCATTGCCTGCATCAGCCGCCCGAGATTTGCCCCGAATTTAGGACCAATGGTTTGCATAGTTGCTGTATCCCGGATGCTGATATAAGGCTGTTCGTTTTGCCAGGTTTCTGTAATCATGTATTCTCCGCGTGCGGCACCGGCAATGCCGTCTTCACAAATCTTGCGGATGTTTTCAAGTCCGGTATCAAAATTAGTCTCAATCTCACCTTTCATAAACAAGGCAATCCAGCGTCCGATTAAATTAAATCCAAAATCAACATCCATGCGCATAGTAAGTGTAACACCGCCTTCGGCCGACTTGAAATAATAACGTCCCCAAGCCGGATCTTCCGAACCCATAAATTCCATTTTGGTAATTATGGAATCAAACGGAACAGCATTTGTAATCGTTATTTTTCCTGTTCCAAGATTGCTGTTTTCACTCACCCACGAATACCAAGAGCCATTACCTTCTTCGGGACCACCCCATGTTACTTTCCAGTTCGGATCCATCTGATTCCAGGGCGACCAGCGATTCCAGCTTTTCAAATTTCCGACAAGGCTATACACATTTTCGGGAGCAGACTTTATGGTGAGTGAACGTGAAATGCTCATTTTAGAAGGCAGGAACAATGCGATAACGGCCAGAAGTGCAACAAGCACAACCAGCACTAATAAAATGCGTTTTACAACTTTCATGGTGGTGTGGTTTTTGATAATTCAAATGTAAACCAATTTTGATTCCTCCATTAAAACCCTGCTTGTTATCTTTACCTGATGAAATCGTTTCTCACACTACTTCTGCTGTTCTTTACCGTTGTGCTGACAGCCCAGCCTGCCTATATCTATCACGAAAAAGGACAGGCATTGCTGAAACAAAAAAAGTATGCAGAAGCAATACTTGAATACGATAAAGCCATAAAAACCGATGCCACATTTTTTGAATCGTGGTGCGACCGCGGACGTTGTCAGCAGGCACTGGGCAAGACCGATTTGGCGATGGCTGATTTCAATAAAACCATTGCACTCAATCCTAAGTATGCCCCGGGATTTTATTACCGCGGAAAGCTTCAGCAGCAGTTAGGAAAAAGCAATGAAGCTATTGCCGATTACTCGCAAGCCATCAAGTTAAATCCAGATTTCCCGGATTCGTATGCCTCGCGCGGGCTGATGTATGCCGCAAGCGGGAAAACTGATTTGGCTTTGGCAGATTTGAATAAAGCGATCAGCTACGATGCTAAAGATGCCAATCTGTTTTTTGCACGAGCCGGAGTGTATCGTGATGTGAAAAAGTTTACAGAAGCTCTGGCCGATTATGCAACCTGCACAAAACTAAATCCTACCCGCGGCGATGCGTATCTTGAACAGGGCAAAATTCAGGCCGCGCAAAACAACCATGCGGCGGCTGTTGCTTCTTACACACAGGCCATAACCAATAAAATAAATACCGAAGAAGTATATCGCCTGCGTGCCGCATCAAACATGGCACTCAGCAAACCAGCCGAGGCTGTGAAAGATTATACGCAGTTGATCGATGTGCTGAAAACGAAAGACACTGAGATCATTCGCCGCCGCGGAGATTGTTATGTGCAGTTGGCCAACTACCCCGCAGCAGTAAAAGATTTCAGCCGCATACTTACTACAAAGCGCGATGATATTCCCACGCTGCTTGCCCGCGCCGATGCCAATATCCGCAGCGGAAAAGCAAAGTTCAACACCGCCATGGCCGACTACAATGCAATTTTACGCATTGATGCAAAAAACACAGATGCACTACGCGGCATCGCCCGCATTCATTTTGAAAGCGAGAAATGGCAGCTTGCAATTGATAAGCTAACCGAGGTTATTAACATAAAAGGCGAAGCCGGAGATTACTACATGCGCGCACAATGCTACGCCCGATTGCAAAACCAAAAAGCCTGTTGTGCCGACATTACAAAAGCCGAACAAATGGGACACCCCGAAGCCGCCAAAGACAAAATGAAACTAGGCTGCCGATAGATTTTAGGTTATCGCAGCTTCTTCACGTTAGTGTTTGTGATGTTACATAAAAGTATCACACAAAATAATAACAAACTGTTCTTAGAATAATTAGTTCTAAAATAGCGCGGAAGGAAATTATTAAGGAAAGCGCCTTCGCGCCTCTGCGCCTTTGCGCGATATTTAGAACAAAATCAAGCAAACAAACACAGCAATCACAATTAACATTTATAATAGACCTGAAATAGCGCGGAAGAGAATTATTAAGGAAAGCGCCTTCGCGCCTCTGCGCCTTTGCGCGATATTTAGAACATAATCAAGCAAACTAATACAGCAATCGCATCAGAATATATAAACCTGTATAGCACTGAAAAAAATTGCTAAGGAAAGAGCCTTCGCGCCTCTGCGCCTTTGCGCGATATTTAGAACAAAATCAAGCAAACAAACACAACAATTGCATTCAGAAAAAAATAGTCCTACAACAACACGAAAGAAAATTGCTCAGGAAAGCGCCTTCGCGAGATATATTAAACAACATCAATCATAAATATTTGTATAATACCACTCACTTCCCTAACAAAAACATGTTATCACAATTCACATAAATAAACTTTGAATCACTCGCACCATTGAGTTTAGCATTTTCGTGAACCGTTTTTAAAAACAACTCTGTTTGTCTCCCCATAAAACGTGTCCAGTGTACTACAATCGTATAACCATTCCCGGCAGTTGCAGCCGAAGCTCCGTTCAAAGGCCGAAGAAACTTCAGATGTTCTTCAAGAGTAATTAGTGTATCAGCAGGAGCTTGTGTGCGTGGCGGAAAACTGCTGAAAATACTGTCGCGCGTCCAGTTCAGATTCGGAAATCCACCGGCATAACAATTCACCTGAAACGAAATGAGTTTCCCTTCGTTGTTATAGTAGGAGGCTTGCAGCGGCTGCAAGTGATTTTTTTGCAAATCATCTTTTACATCCGCGCCATTTACAGATGTACCATCTTTAAAGCGACTAACCCAACTTGTATCCAACACATAGCTTTGCGGAGCAGGAATGCCAAACTCACCAGCTGTTTTTACAATAGTTTCAGTTGAAAGCGGTTTCAGTTTTTTGAGCCCCATTGCTTTTTGAACAGCAAATCCGCAACCACTCCATACAGTAAAGGCAACAATCGCCAGCAAGTATATTTTCTTTTTCATATCAGATTGATTGAAAAAGTAAATGTAAAGCGCTTCGTTATCGGGATAATGAAAGCCGGATTAAGGTTGCGGATACTGCTACTATTTTTTCGCGAGCCATTTACGCAACACAGGCGCAACATACAGTATCGACAGCCCAACCAACACAAACGCAATTAACCACGAACGCAGCCAGACTATAAAGAAGCCACTATGCCAACCATAGTTTACAGAAACCAGCACAAGCGTAACCGCAAGTGTGGTGACAAAGCTCATCAGTGAAGCAAATTTGATTTCGGGTAAAGAGGGTTTCGACATCCCCACAAAGGTAAAACCTGAAACGTTTTGTGCGGCCATGATTGCCACTTTTGTGTTTTTTGCATTCCGATGCTTAAAGCCGGACAGCAAGTACATATTACACCGCCCGAAGCAAAACGCTGAAGGCTGCTTATCTTTGCGGCATGCAACTGCTGCAACATCCTGATGCTTTTTTTGAACGTATGCGCCGGCGGCTCGAACAACCTCTGCCGGGCAGCGATGCTCAAAACAGAATGACATCGCGCGAGCTGAAACCGGTTGAAGATTATCTCCGCGAAAATCCGAACCACCGCCGCAGCGCAGTACTTATGCCGCTTTATCCGCGAAACGGAGAAATACATACACTGCTCATTAAACGCCCGTCTTATCAGGGTGTGCATAGTGGTCAGCTTGCATTGCCCGGCGGTGCTGAAGAACCTGAAGATCTTTCACCGGCACATACAGCGCTTCGCGAAGCGTTTGAAGAAGTCGGATTGGGTGCTTCACACAATCAGCTGCTTGGCGCACTTACTCCGCTTTATATTCCACCAAGCAATTTTCTGGTAAGGCCTTTTATGCTCGAACTAACAGAGCGTCCGCAATGGAATCCAAGTGCCGATGAAGTAGAAGCGCTGCTCGAAATTCCGCTGCGTACATTTCTGGATCAGCAAATCAAAGGCCGCCGCAAAATCAATATCGGCAATGGAATTACCATTGATGCGCCTTGCTACATTATTGACGGAAATGTACTCTGGGGTGCCACTGCTATGATGTTCAGTGAACTTGAAGTGATGCTGGGAGAAATCCAGACTTCCTTCGGCGATACATAATGTATCAGTTGAATTACGTTTCCTGAACATACCGAAGGAAACAAAATCAAAAAGCCTTGTTTCCGTTCAGAAAACAAGGCTTTTGTATGAGTAGTTGATGTTACTTCTTCTTTTTAATTGGTGACATTTTATTGTCGTAGCAGAGGAAGTATTCACCGGCTTTGAACTGTGAAAGATCAATACTGCTTCCGTAGCCTTTGAGGACAACATTGCCAAACGGATCATAAACCTCGTAAAGGGTTTGTCCGGAAAGCATTACTTTTTTAGTGTCTGATGATTGCGTAAAAGTAACCGGTTCAATATTTGACGTGAAGTTAACTTCGGGAGTGAATTTTACTTCGCGGCCAAAACCAAGTTGTTTAACCCGGAAACGATTTTCGCCTGAGTGCGGTGTAACCTGAAAGCTGTAGTTGTTTTTGCCGGGAATTCCCACACCCTGTACTTCGCCAACATACACCCACTTGTTCCAGCGGTATTGTTCAATAATGTAAGGTAATGCTCCCGACTCGCCGGTTGTTGTCCAACTCAGCATGCCGCCGGGTGTAATTGAAATAGCATCGGTTTTAAATGTTGGACGCGGTTTAAGTGCTTCGGGGTTAAGTACTTTAGGCGCGCAACCATCTTTATGAAAAAGCTGGATCTCAACTTTATCACCTAGCTGTAGATTATAATTGCGGAGATCAATTTCAAAAGCACTCGAATTTACTTCGTCGGTGCTTACTTGTCCGTTTACACGCACTTCATACACGCAGAAACCAACACCGCCTGAATTTGCTGCATTCTGGACATAGAGGTTTTTGCTTTGGTACTTGCCTTCAATAAGTAATGTTTGAGAGGCACAGGCAAACCCGGCTCCGAAGAGCAGCAGCACGAGGGTCATAAGCGGGCGAACCATGTTCGTTTTCATTTGAGGTAATCGGTTAACTGAGGTTTTAGCAATTTACGTTTTTTTCTAAGATCGGTTTTACCGAAAACGATGATTTTTTCGATATGGAATTATGTTTTGAGGTCAATAAAACATAATCGCCAATCCTATTTGCAACTTGCATTCCCCGGGTTTTAGTTTACATTACAAATATCAAGCCTCTTATTTAGCTGTACAAGCCAAAAACTACCTGAATTTTTGGTGTCTAAAGTATTTTCAAGACTGCCGGATATGTATTATTTTATTGATAATCAGATTTTTCGGAGTAATCTTAGGATGTAAGTCATAATACCCATGATGAGTATAACCGCAATTAAAATTTTCCATACACCGGTATAGTGTTTGCGGTTATCGGTTCTGTCGCGGCGGTATGCCCATATAAGTGCGCCCGCAAAGAGTCCCACAAATACGAAAATGAAAGTGATTTGTCCTGCAGAAAACATGATGCAAAGATAAGCATAGCACGAGGGTTTATATCTTATTAAACGTGTGCAAACCGATTTTAATTGTTGGTATGTTTAATGAAGTGCTGAAAAAATCCTTGTTCTTCTTTCACTATTCACATCAGGCACATCTACCTTTGCAATTCATGATGCGAATTGCAGCTACAATGCTTCTGCTTTTAGTGTTTTCGTTTCCGGCTCTGGCCGGGAGGCTTGAGCGTGGCTTTGAAGCACTGAGCATTTACAATTATTTCCATGCGCGTTCGCTGTTTCTGAAAGCTCAGAAACGTCACCCTGCCGGTGCAGCTTTCGGATTGGCAATCATTACTTCCCGTTCCGATAATCCTTTCCATGATCCCGTGCGGGCGCACAACTATATTCAGGAAGCTTTGTGGAGTTTGCAGTCTGCTACACCACGCGAAAAATCGAAACTCAGTAAATTAGGCATTACTGATTCGGCTGTGCTGGCCTTGCAAACTGTAATCGACAGCCTAGGATTCAGATATACCGAGAAAAAAAGCTCTGTTGCTGCATGGAATTTGTACATCGACAGCTATTGCCATTCACCGCTCACCGCTTCGGCTACGGCAAAGCGCAATGCACTTGCCTACAGTGAGGCTGTTGGTTTACATACCTGGCAATCGTATCAGCAGTTCATTCAAAATTATCCCGATGCTGCCGAAGTTCCCGAAGCACGCGCGCGTTATGATGAACTTCTTTTTATCAGCAGTACAGCTGCCGGAACGCTGAGTGCTTTCGAAATGTTTCTTGCAGAGCATCCCGAAAGTCCGTACAGGCTTCAGGCCGAAGACTCTGTATATCGCCTTGCTGTTCCGGGGCATTCCGTTGCGGAGTATCATGCTTTTGTAAAAAAGAATCCCGCAAACCGTAATGTACCTGATGCATGGAAACGCATATACGGCTTGTCGGTAAATGATTTTACAGCGGCATCCATCTCGCGGTTCAAAGCAGCTTTTCCTGATTATCCATTTCCGGAACAGCTTACCGCAGATATTTTGCTGGCACAAACCAACTTTTATCCGGTACTGGTTTCCGACTCTGCTTCCGGCAGTCGCTGGGGTTTTGCCGACAGCACCGGTACAATTCGTATTGCCGCAATATATGCTTCGGCATCAGAGTTTTCCGAAGGACTTGCAGTTGTTGGCAACGGGAAAGCAGGCTATATCAGCAAAAGCGGGCAACTTGTTATTCCGATGCAGTTTGCCGAAGCTGGTAATTTCGAAAACGGACTCGCTGTTGTTGCCGATACAGCCGAAAACTACAGCCTAATCGATCATACCGGAAAAATAATTACCCGCCGCGCTTACGATTTTATCGCCCCGTTTTCTGAAGGACTTGCGCGGGTGAGCTGGAACGATTGCTCGGGATTTATTGATGTAACAGGCAATGAATTAATCGCTTGCCGTAATGCCGAGTTTGGAAATTTTTCATCGGGCATGGCGTGGATGCGCGACAGTACCGGCCGCTGGGGCTTCATCAACCGAAAAGGCGAAACAGTTATTCCTCCGGTTTACGACAGAGCAGAATCGTTCAGCAACAACCTCCCGGTACGTGTTCGCCTCGATGGTCGCTGGGGAATTATTAACCGCGAAGGGCAATTATTGCAGCCCTGCATTTACAGTTATATAGGGCCGTGGAGCGAAGGGCTGGCGCTGATTGTGAGCAATGATAAGTTCGGTTATATTAATGCAGCCGGAAAAATTGTTGTGCCCCAGCAATATTTATATAACCGCGATATTCTCGGCGATAATCTGTTTAGTGAAGGAACAGCGCGTGTTCTTCTTGATAAAAAAGCAGGTCTTATTGACAGCACCGGTAAATTAGTTCTTCCCCGTGATTTCGATGATGTACAGCCGTTCAGCGAAGGACTTGCACCGGTAAATAAAAAAGAGAAATGGGGATATGCCGACCGCCTTCAGAAACTGCGCATACCATATACGTATGAATACGCATGGCCTTTCAGTAATGGAATTGCCCGTGTGAACGTAAACGAAAAAATTGCGCTGATCGATACAAAAGGTAATTATGTAGCACCGCCGCAATTTACAACAGTAACCGTGCTTAGTTCCGGATATATGCTTGTGAGTGATTCAACCGGAAAGAAAGGCTTATTAGATAAAACCGGTGCATGGATTTTGCCTTGCAGTTATTCAGAAATAAAAGCAGGAACAGCTCCGAATGTTTTTGTTGTTTATTGCGATGAAGAAAATAGTTCGCCCGGGTATTATGATGTAGTTCGGTGTGTGTTGTTTTGGGAATGTAAAAAAGACAAGTAGTTATCGGTGAGATATTGATTCCCGATAATTGATTTATCCGCAATGATCTGCGCTAAAACAAACAATCCTCTCTGCATTGCTGAAGAGAGGATTGTCATTATGTTTTGTGATTGAAACTACTTCACTCGCAGCTTCCTGCCAATCTGAAGCGTTGTGGTTGATTTAATGCCGTTGAGCTGACAAAGCTTAGTGACTGATGTTCCGTAACGTACTGCGATAGCAGAAAGTGTATCGCCTTTTTTAACGGTGTGATAAACAGCCTTGCCTTTGGCAGCAGTTGTAGTAGTGGTTGTTTTCTTGGCAGCTGTTGTACTTGCAGAAGCTGATTTCTGCGGCACATTATTCACTGCCGGAGCTCCGGGGTTGGGTGTAGCTGCGGGAGCAGTGCTGGTATTGCCCGGAACAGCAGGAGCCGGAACTTTTGCCATTACCGCTTTTGCATCGGGAGTTGCGTAGTGTGCTCCGCCGGGTGTGTAGTAGGTAACACGGGTGCGGCGGCGCGAACGGCGAACTACTTTATGCGTTTCAGTCAAATACTTGAAGTGCGACTGGGTAAGCATAAGTGTATCGGTGCGCAAACGCTGTGCTTTAAAATCAATAATCATGTTCGGGTCAATCGGCTGGCCGCGGAAGCGTACTTCAAAGTGAAGATGGCTGCCGTGAGAGTGACCTGTATTGCCGCCGAGACCAACAAGATTACCGGCTTCTAAGGTTTGCCCGGGTTTTACAAGCAACTTAGATAAATGTGCATAGTAAGTTTCCAGTCCGTTATCGTGGCGAACCACAACAAGGTTGCCGTAACTTTTGCTGTACTGTGCAATACGCACTTTACCGTCGAATGCACATTTAACTGAATCGCCGGTTTCAAGATTGATGTCAACACCAAAGTGATAACGGTAGCGGCGGAATCCGAATTCGGAAGTAGGCTGCCCGTTAAACGGATGTGTATAGGTACAATGCTGCGGATCGTAAAGCGGAACTAATACGGTATCCGTGAATACAAGCGCATCGAATTTCGCCGAATGAACAGAGGATGTATCCCAGTCTTCATAGAACTCATCACCTTCTTCAAGAGCTTCGAGCGCTGAAACAGGTGTTTGTACAACGGGTTCACCGGCCTTTTTAGGTTCACCGGTGGTTGAGTCAGACGAATCGCGGAGTGCAGCAATTACCGGAACATAAGGTTCAGTGGTATCTGCATTCAATAAAGCAAGCCCGGTGATTTCAGGTTCGGTGGTGTCGGAGACAACTGCAGCGCGCTTGGCTGCTGCAAGTGGCGGATCACCGGCCGATGCGGCCAGGTCAGGTGCCCAGCTGAGCAACAGCAGGGACAGCGCCAAGGAGATATTTGTGCGGATTTTCAAGCCGGTTTCTACTATCGGAGTCCATAATTCTGTTGAAAGTCGCGCTAAAATAGCCACTTAATCTTTTCCCGCAACTTTTTTTCGCCAACATTGGACGTTTAATAAGTCGTTCTAAACATTGTTTAGTGTTTAGGTTACTGAAAAAGAGGTGTTTAACGTGTATATTCTTTACGTTAATCCGGTGCTAAGAATTGTTAATTTTCGACCAATGAAACTGATCTGGCAGCCAAAAGACTAAAAATGAAGACTGTTAGCGGTTGTTTGTAAATTGTTCATTGGTCAAAGTTTTGAGAAATGCTTCGAGGTCATTTTTCTCAGTTTCGGAGAGATTCAGCGGCTGAATTAAAGTATCGGTATTGATTGATCCGTTTACAAAACGCTGAGGTTCATTGTAGTAGTCGATAACGTCGCGCAGCGTCTTAAACATCCCGTTGTGCATATAAGGTCCGGTAACCGAAACATTCCGCAAGCCCGGTGTTTTAAACCGGCCCAGATCAGTGCTGTCTTTGGTTATATCGAATCGTCCGCGGTCATTCAGGTCTTTTCCGTTGTAAAGACCAATGTTTTTGAATTCGTCAGTTGTGAAATCAACTCCTTTATGGCATTCAAAGCACTTGGCTTTTACATTAAAGATTGTCCGCCCGCGAAGTGCTGATGCCGAAACCGCACTGCTGTCGCCGCGCACGAACTTGTCCCACGGCGCATTTGTATTAAGTGTTTGTTCAAAAGCGGCCAGTGCAGCCCCCAGGTTTTTGGCGGTAGCCTTGCTGCGGTATATTTTACGGAATGCTTTGCTGTAGAAAGGATCGCGGTTTAAACGCGCCAGAGCCGAATCAATGGGCAAGGCCATTTCAAGCGGATTGGCAATTGGGCCCAGCGCCTGCTCCGCCAGTGTGGCCGCACGACCGTCGTAGAAAAAAGGAGAATGCCCTGACAGATTCATAACTGAAGGAGTATTCCGTGCGGCAAATTTTCCTCCAACACCTGTATTAAAAGGTACGGTATCAGCAAATGCAAGCTCCGGGTGATGACAACCATCACAGGCAATAGTGTAATCAAGCGAAAGCATTAATTCGGAAAAAAGCAGCTTGCCCAATTCTTCGGCAGTTTCGGGGAGCTTGCGTAATGGCTTATCCGTTTTTTCTGCATCTGCTGTATTGCCAAAAAGCAACGGTATTACTACCGCCAGACATATTGACAAATACACGATTCGTTTCACAATGCAAAGATAAACAGCAGAGCGGCTTTTTATTACATGAGTTTAATCATTCGATTTTCAAAATGCTTTGCTGCTTTCGCACAATAAAAAACTCCCCGGCATATACACACCGGGGAGTTTCATATTTACAGAGTTCAGTTATTGCTGAATCATCACATTTTGTGTTGAGCGTTTACCGTCTTCACTCATTACCTCAAGCAGGTAAATACCAGAGCCGAGTGTTTCAACATTAAGCTCGGTGCGTGTTGCTGTGCTTGTTGTAGTTAAAACAAGACGGCCGCGGCTGTCGTAAATACGAATAGTGTTCATGCCGTTGCTTGTAGTTTCAACAAACAACTGGTTGTTGGCCGGATTCGGATACACAAGCATTGATGCGCCTGCTGTTTCCTGAATACCAACACAGGCGCTCACAACTACCTGCTGTGTGGCTGAGTTTGAACATCCGTTTGCATCGGTGTAGCTGAAGGTGATGGTATGTGTACCAATGCCCGCTGTTGCCGGTGTAAACTGATTGCCTGATACGCCGGGGCCAGACAGTGTTCCGCCGCTTGCAGGAACCGTGTTAAAGACAATTGGACCATCAGACAAACATGCAGTGTTTGTAGAGGAAATAAGCTGCACGTTTGGCAATTGGTTTACGGCTACAAGTATGGTTGCCGAGTTGCTGCAACCATTAGCATCGGTTCCGGTTACTGTATAGGTTGTTGTTTGCGAAGGTGTAATTGAAATCGAAGCTGTTGTTTGGTTGTTTGGTTGCCAAACATAGGTTGCTGCTCCCGAAGCAATGAGTGTAGCAGAACCACCCTGACAAAGCGAAGTATCGCCGCTCACAAGAACAGTAGGCAGCGGGTTTACAGTTACAGCTAAAGTATCTGTACCAATGCATCCGTTGGTATCGGCTACGGCTACATAGTAGGTTTGACCAACTGTAATCGTTTCGGTAATCGAAGATGTGGTGGCACCTGTGCTCCAGAGGTAACTGATACCGCCACTGGCCGTAAGTGTAAACGGAGAACCTGTGCAAACAACCGGTGAGCCGGTAATGGTTACAACCGGCTGTGCATTAACAGCTACAGCTACTGAATCAGAAACTGAACAGCCATTGGTATCCGTAACCAGAACAGAATAAGTTGTTGTTGCTGATGGTGAAACTACTGCCGAAGCAGTTGTATCGCCGCTGCTCCATGCATACGAATTCCCGCCACTTGCGCTGATGGTTGCCGAACCCCCTGCACAAATTGAAGTATTACCTGATGTAGTTATTGCAGGCAACGGAAGCACGTTTACTGTAACCTGAGCAGTTGAGGAACAGCCATTGCTGTTATCAGTTCCGGTGAGTGTAAATGTGGTTGTTGCTGCAACCGGTATCGTAATCGGATTGCCTGCATAAGCTCCGGGCTGCCAGTCGTAGGCATCGGCTCCGGTAGCTGAGAGTGTCACAGAATCACCAAAGCAAATTGTGCTGGCTGAAACTGAAGTTGTAAGCACCGGACTCGGCGGAATGATGATCTGAACGCTGTCGGTAACGATACATCCTGATGCGTTGGTGACAACACAGGTGTAGGTTGTAGTTACAGAAGGAGAAGCTTGCACCTGCCCAACCGTTGTGCTGTTCAGTGTAGCTCCCGGCGACCAGTTGTAAGTAAAAGGTCCGCCGCCGCTGGCTGTATCGCCAATGGTGTAAAACGGAATTAAGCAGGAGCCCGAAATATTTCCGCCAGCTTCAAAAAGGAATGCCTGTCCCGGGTTGCCAAGTGTAAATGTGGGAGCCGGACTCACATTCTTTTTCGTGAAATACCACATATCCGGATAGCCGTAGTGGTAATTGGAAAGTGTGCTTGTGGGAAATGTGTTTTGTGTACAGCTGTTGCAGAAACGCATATCGCCGTAGGTAATGTGCTGGCCTATTTGCGATGATGTGCCAAAGTAATAACCATCAGAAGCCCCCTGATAAAGCTGGAGCAGGTATTGTGTGCCGCCGGTAAGCCAGCGCGGGCTGGCCAGCGCACCATAGCTGTATTGCGCTGCAGGGCCTGACACCTGAATTTGTTCGAGGATGGCCTGTGTCGTAAAATTAAAAAGTGTTACAAAACGCGGTGTTCCGTTAGGCTCACGTTTTCCGAAATGTGTTACCAGAAGATCTTCATTTGGTGTAAAACGAAAGCCGCGCTGCGAATTGGTTGCACCACCAGCATTGCCCGAGGCAACACTGTCTGTTGAAGAATGCGGGCCAATAAATGTACCTGCTACAGCAGAAGCTGATATTGCCGAGTTGTTGCCGAAGTACATATAAATGGTACGGCTCTGCGATGCAAAAAGTGTGTCGATCTTTACCCAGGCAACTGTAGTTGGAGTATTCAGCGTATTTGCCTCAACCCAGAAGTTGTAAAGAACAGTTCCGTTACAGTTTTTGCCAAAACGAATATCAGCACCATTCGCCTGCATTTGATTGGCTGCAATAAGTGTTTGCGAGTCAAACACTACTCGCATCTGATAATTTGTAATCGTTTGCGCTGAGTTTTCAGTTACTGTTATCGGTAAAAGATAACTCCAGCCGGCTGGCTGTGCTGCGAGTGATAATGAACAAATCACAAACGCTAATACAGCCCAAAGTTTGGGTAGAGGTTTTTTCATTTGACATTGGTTTGGTTAAGTAATCAAATCTAATGTAAAAAATGGATTGACGAAATAGCAGCGTTTGAGTATTTATGCGTGTTTACTGATGAGCATAAACAACAACGCCTTCGCATTTCAGCGAAGGCGTTGTTGTTAAAAGCCAAGTAAATTACTGAACAATAAGTTTTTCAGATACGGTAGTCTCTCCGCTTACCTGAAGTGTGTAAACACCGCGGGCAATCGTGCTCAGGTCAAGTGCAAACAAGTTGCTTCCTGATGCTGATGTATATTGCTGTGTAAATACAACTCGTCCTGTTACATCAATTAAACGAACAACTACAGGCTCGTTTACTGTTGTTGTGTAGAATAAGCTGAACTGTCCGGCTGTAGGATTCGGCCAGAGACCAATTTGCGGACGAACTGCATTATTTTCTGTAATGCCTATTGAAGAAGCCGAACACGGAATTACCGGGCCATTGATTTTAGTCATATTCGAGAAGTCAATATAGCAGGCGTAGTTTACACTGTCGATAAACGGATTGCGGTTGCCCTGCAGTGAGTCAACATAGTCGTTGCGTGCAATTTCGCGTGCATCCGGGGGATCTTGATAATGCCAAGCTTTGAGCAGGTTCTGATTCTGACCATACGTCATATTCAGAATGGGGTTGGGGAACGACCAATTTTGTGAGGTTGAATTGTAGCAGGTGGCCATATAGAACATGGCGCGTGCAGCATCACCTTTTTGCTCATCGCGTGGCTCAAATACTGTGTGGCCGTTGATGTCGGTTCCGAGTTTGCAGCCGAGGTAGGTTGTTGTTGCATTTACAACTTCGCCAAGCGGATAATTGCTGCGCAGTGCATTTGCATTATTCTGGTTGGCCGGGAACAGGTTGAAATAATCGCTGTACTCAGGATCACTAGTATTGCTCGGATAGCCCGGCATCCAACTGTGTGCAAAAGTGTGTTCGCGGCTGAAAGTAACCCAGCCGAAAGGCTCGGTGTAAATCAAGTTTTCGCCCGAGTAAACACAGGTTACCACACGCTGGCCGTTTACAGTGTCGCGTGCCCAAAACATTGTTACCATACGTAGGGCATAGTTGCTGTAAAAATTATCAGTGTGCGGATTGGTTAGCGCAGTAAGGTCGGCAACAAATGTAGGAGCCGCCGTACTAATGCTGCTGTAATAATTGGCCGGCTGCATAGAACCTGCCGAAAGCGCTGTGCCAGCAAGCGGTGAAGCCGCGAGGTAATTGCGAAACTGCCCGGGACCGTTGTATGCGAAAACAGCAAAGTAGTAATCCTGTGAAGCACCAATGTAGTTAGCCCAGAATGATGTGCCTGTGCCAGCAAAAGCTACTTGTGAACTACCTACAACATCACCAACACTATAAACAATTCCGTCGGCAGGAACATCGGTAACCGGTGCATCATCGCGGCGAAGTACAACGTAACCATCGCAGGCTGGACTTGCAGCCGTGTAGTTTACCTGAAAGCGATATGATTTTACATTTGAAAAAGCAAGTGCAGTTGCCTGTGTAGCGGGCTCGCTGGCAAATCCGCCGCCGGCACCGTTGATGTTGATTACATAAGCAGGCTCATCGGCATCATCACTGTTAATGGTAATTGTTGCAGTGCGTGTTCCGGCTGCAGCAGGCGTAAAATCAACATTGAGCGGCGAATTGCTGTTGGCAGAAACGGTTGCCGGAAACGACGACACAACAAATTCTGAAGCATTGGTACCGGTTACATTCACACTCGAAATGTTAAGTGTGTTTACTAATCCGAGATTGGCAAGCGAAAGTGAAACCGGGGTTGTGGTTGATACTGCAGAAGAAGCCCAGATTGATCCGCCTGATGGTGTTGAGGCTGAGTTGTACAGCACATCAATTTCCTGACTCGGGCCCGCTGCCGGAGCGCCGATGTTTACATCATCAAGACCTACGTTGCCGCTTACTTTTGTGGAGTAGATGAAGCGAACATAACGCGATGCAGAAACAGGCTGATCGGTAAACTGTGTATATGCTGTGGGCATATTTGCAGTAAACGTGCGCATGGTTGTCCAGGTTGTGCCGTTTGGCGATTCCTGAACCTCAAATGTGCCGCCCGAAAAACTGTTGCCTGTGATGTAATAGGTCAGCGGCCCGGGTGCTGAAGCAAACCAGATTTGCAGCCAGTCGCCGGTATTGTCGAGCCTTAAAGCAGGAGGCGTGTTGCCTTATCCGGTATAGTAACCCGTTCCAAGCGTCGTCCATCCGTTGGGGAAGGTTGTTGTTGTAAAGCTCCACGTTGTGGGCAGTGTGGTTTGCGCCATTACTGCCTGAAAGGCACAGAGAGTAAAAAGCGCTGTCAGAAATCTCTTCATGTTATTTGTTTTTGGCCGATGAACAGCCGGTTTCGGGTCTGTATTATTAGAAACTGATACGGCAACCTGCTGTCCAGCGGCGTCCCAAGCCCATATACACCAACGCCGTTGATGCATCGAAGCCATTGCCATTCTGTCCGTCGGTTATGTAAACAGTGTTGAATACGTTCAGCAGTGATGCGTTAATGCTCATACGAATGCCTCGTCCGTTATCACCAATTTTTGTTTCACGGAATTCATATCCGGCAAACAAATCAACCAATCCGTAAGATGGCATAATCCAAGATTCGCGGCTGCGGTTGTCGGCAATAATGTCTCCGTTAACGTTGTACTCAACTGTAAGCGAAAGCGGATCAAGATTGGCGTAGTTGCGGGCAAAGTAGGTATATCGGCCGCGTACATAAAGTCGCTTAATCGGTTCCCAGCGAAGTGATGCACCGAATTGTGTTTGTGCTGCATCACCTACATGCACACCGCGGGCATCAAACTCTACTGAGTCAACAAGGATTTGATCTTCATCATAAATAAAAACCTTTTTTGCCGAGTTGTTGCGCCAATCGGCCAATGCCACTAATGCTTCGGCCGAAAGGTTGGGCAGGATTTTCCAATTCACATCCAGCTCAATGCCTTTGTGAATAGCATCCATACCATTGATATTGTAAGAGAAAATATCGCCGCCAATGTTCAGTGTTGGTGTAAACTGCGGTGGTTTGTTGCCCCAGTAGGTGTAGTATGCATTAATATTTGCAGCTAAGGTGCGGTGTCTGACACCAATTCCGGCTTCAACTGCAAACACTTTCTGGTTTTCGATACCCAAAAACTCTTTATTGTTATTATCGAATACGTTGTTGAAACGCGGAGGCATATTCATGTATCCGATATTCACAAACGCATTGTAGTTTTTGGTAAGGTTGTAGTTGAAACCAGTTTTAATAGTAAAGCCCGGAAGCCAAATACGGCGTGTTGTTGCTGTGCGGGCATTGGCCCAGGTATAGGCTTTTGCGCCAACAATTGTATGATCAGGACCGCTTGGGTTATTGATAAATGTAGTGTCGCCTGAATTGGTGATTACTGCATTATTCAGTGCAAGCACACCTGTGGTTCCGTTTGAATAGTAAGTTTCGTTATAACCTACAATCATATTCACGACTTCACCATTATCAAGAATAACATCCCGCTCGCGGAAATAATCAACACGCTGGTAGCCGGTTTGTGAGCCGGTGAGCGTAAAAAACGTACTCCACTTTTCGGCTTTGTATTCTCCCTGAGCAAACAAACCGCCCCACCAAACAAGACCATCGTTGTTGAACGTAATTTTATCGCCTACACGCTTCATGGAATACTGCAGGTTACCAATTCCGTTGGGCTGATTTTGGTCGGAATTATCGATCATGTAATCGCCGCCGAGCAAATCGTAAACCTCACGATAGTGCTGTCCTCTGTAATGACGCGCATCAATACCGAAAAGGAAAGTTGCTTTGTTGTTCGGTTTATACGTTGCAGTTGACAGCGCACCGTACCAGAAATGGTTATTTACCGATGAATTGATGTAGCGTGTTGCCTTGGTTTCGGTTGTACTGTAGAGCGCATCAATTAAACTTGAGTTGGAATTAACGGTTGTCTGATAGGCAAGCTGCCCGGTAGTAAAATCGCGGTTTACAGATGAGTTCAGGCGTGTACCTCCGCCGGTTCCGATAGAGAGATAAGCAACATTAGAGAGATAAAACTTCTCGTTCGGCATCCAGAAATGCGAAAAGCTGAATTGCGGTTTATGGTAATAGTTAACGCGCTCATTCAGCGTTGCAGTTTGCCCGTCAACGGTTACATATTGTCCCCAGTGCGGGTTGTAGCGCAAGCCAAGTTCGCCGAGTTGCGTATTGGTATAGCTGTTGGAAGCTGCATAAAGCGAATCCACATCAATGCCTAATTTCTCGGCCAGTTCTCGGCTTAAAATACCAATGGGCATACGATCTGTGCGCTGTCCGTGGCTTTGCGGTGCACCATTTACGCTGGCTGTAAACAAGCTGCTGCCAACACGTTTCTGCACTTTCAGGAAGTAAGACCAGTTGTCGTTCCAGGTAAGGTCTGTCCAGCCCCGGCCTGTGCGGCGCGAACCGGCAAGGGTAATTCCCCAGCCTTTTCCGAACCCGCCTGAGTTAAAGCCGAACTGTAGTTTTTGCATACCATTGTTGCCCACTTCGTTGCGCACTACAAAGCTTTGTTTTTGCTCAATGCCGCGGGTGAGGATGTTGATTGTGCCGCCGATAGAAGGCAGGGCGAGGCGCGAAGCGCCGAGACCGCGCTGTACCTGCATAGTGCGGGTTACATCGCCAAGACCATCCCAGTTGCTCCAGTACACCTGACCGTTTTCCATATCGTTTACAGGAACACCGTCAACCATAACTGCAATATTGCGTTGGTCGAAACCACGAAGGTTCACGCGCGAATCGCCCGCACCTCCGCCTTGTTCTGTGGCATACGCTCCGGGTGTTGAGTTGAGCAGCATAGTAACATCGCGGCCGGCACCTTCTTCTTTTATTTTCTGTTCGCTAACATTTGAGAAGGCAATAGGTGTTTTGCGGTCAATAGCTACGTCGGCAATAATCTCAACTTCTTTCAGCGAACGATTGGTACACGTCAGGTTAACAGTAATTGATTTATCAACCTTAACGGTTACCGGCAGGTGGTCGTAGCCGGTAAGTTTTACAGTCAGTGTGTGTTCACCGGCAGGAAGTGAGAGGTGATAAACCCCGTCGGCATTGGCTACTGCAAATACGGTTGATACCTCAGTAGCTACAATTGCAAAGGGGAGAATCTCTCCTGATGAACCATCAGTAATTGTTCCGCTTACTGTGTACTGGGCTTGCAGTCCGGCACACGAAAAGAGGAACAGCAGGGCAATTACAAACTGTTTCATGGTCTGGTGTTTCACAAAAAATGCCGATGAAACGTATCATCAGCATTTTTTGTATTCTGGTTATGTCAGTTTCAGCGAACGCTGATTTTTGTTGTAACGCGCTGTCCGTTGGCAAGCTCGATTTGTACCATGTAGATACCGGCAGGCTTGGTGGTCAGATCAATAATTTGGTTGTTGCGCTGATCGGCTGTTTCGTAAATGTTTTCAGAAACAAGCTGACCTACTGTGTTGTAAACCGAAATACGGGCAATGTTCTGAACAGCATTGAACTGAACACGACCGTTTGTAGGATTCGGGAATACTTTAACACCATTGCTGAGAGCAGAAGGATCATTTACACCAAGTGTGTTGCAAATGCAATCGTGCTGGCCAAGACCTGTCCAGGTATTTTCGGGAAGTGTATCGTACTCAAGTGTCGGATCGAAAGCGGTCGGGTTGGTGGTTACACCGCCAGTAACGCTTGATTTACGCGGCATAGAATGGTCTCTTGTCCAGTATGCACCTTGTGCAGAAGTAAAAGGAAACACATCTGTCCATGCAGAACCCGGATCTTCACCAATTTTACCGAAGATGTCAATAATGGCATAAGGCTGGATACGAGCCAAAACAATTGCATCATCACCATTAAAATACATTACGGCTGTTCCGTTGGCATACTGAGAAGGCCCAACAATATCGCCCATTGCAAGAAGGATGGGGTCACAAAAAGCACCGTTTTGATCGGGAGTTGCCTGACCGCATACAACAACTGCAACATCAAGAGAAGCAAGAGTTCCGGTGAGCGGAATGCTGTCAATGCCTGTGGGAGAACCATTGCTGTAGCGAACCAGACGATAGTTGGTCAGGTTTACAGAAGCAGAAGTAGGATTGTAGATTTCCAGTGCTTTGCTGTGCGAAGAACCTTCAACATACTCAGAAATAAACAATTCAGTGCAGCCAGAAATTTGTGCATTTGCTGAAGAGTACAAACCAAGGGCAAGAACTGCGAGTAAAACTTTTTTCATGGTGTGAAATTGTGTTTGTGTTTAATGTCGTTGTCGCTCATAATCCGGGACATTTTGAAAACAGCGTCACAAAATTGCTTTCAGCTCTTAACAGGGACCGGATTATCATGCCGCAAAGGTAGTAGATGTTCCCATGCCGGTCAAGCCTTATGCCTTTGTTTAATTATTAGGTAACGGGTTAATAACCGGGAATTTAGATTGACGGGGGATAAATTTTCCGACAAACGAACAAATTACAGCGCTAAATGGCTGATGCTAAAGGATAAAAGAAGATAAATTATCGACGAGACTGTATTTAAACGTTGTTCATTACCCAAACTGCAAAAAGCAGACTGATGAACAATGTAACGTACATCGTGAGAATATGAATCTGTTCTACGCGCGTAATACGCATAATTCGGTTAAGACGTTTAAGCATAATTTTGGGTCTATCTAGGGTCGTTTCCGTGCATTTGTACGGAGTCGTTTGCTCCCGGGTTTCATCCCGATTTTTGTTGCAAATCAGACAGGACAAATCACAGCTGTACAAAATAATTTTAATTTGTGTAATTTGACAAATGTAAATAGATGATTTAATTGGCTTTACGATTAGGCTTCTCGAAACAACAGATTTGAACCCTCGGATGCTGTCCAAAACGATATCAAAGGTGTGTACGGTCATTTTTATTGTTCTACAGAAGTAAGAATGCCTAAAAATGAGGGTTTTGAA
>JBKDHA010000071.1:0-5778 GCA_046335555.1 Bacteroidota bacterium | reverse complement strand
ACATTCAACATTCAACATTCAACATTCAACATTCAACATTCAACATTCAACATTCAACATTCATACAACTTCAACACAATGAAAACAATCAAAATCACACTTCTTGCAGTTGCAGCAGTATCACTGAGTATTTATGCATGGCGCGCAATGGCACAGCCCTGGGTAGCTGATACCGAAAGAGCTGTTATTACTTTCGATCTCCCTGATGGCGGTGCTTCCGGCAGTGTAAAAGGTCTGGATGCTTCCATCAATTTTGATCCGATGAATCTTACAGAGAGTTCAATTACCGCAACTGTTGATGTAAAGACATTGACAACCGGAATTGATATGCGCGACAAGCATTTGATGGGTGATGATTATTTTGATGCAGAAAAACATCCGAAAATTACTTTTACAGCAACATCAATTGTTCCCGCAGAAAACGGATTTGTTGCAAACGGAAAGCTGAGTATGCGTGATTCAGTTCGTGTTTTAAGCATACCGTTTATTTTTACTGAGAAAGGTGATTCGGGCATGTTTAAAGGTTCATTTTCAGTGTATGCCGGCGATTACGGAGTAGGGAAGAAGAGTAAGGGCGGAAAAGACAAAGTTGTTGTTTCGATGGAAGTACCGGCAACACGCAAAAAGTAAACTGATGAAAACCGTTTTGCATAAATCAGAAGAGCGCGGTAAGGCCAATTATGGCTGGTTAGATGCGCGTTTCAGTTTTAGTTTTGGAAGCTGGCAGAATCGCGAAAAGGTGCATTTCGGTGCGCTGCGTGTGCTCAACGACGACCGCATTGCGGCTTCAATGGGCTTTGGGCGGCATCCGCATGATAATATGGAGATTGTTACCATTCCGCTTGCAGGTGCGCTCAAACATGCCGATTCTACAGGCGGACAGGGCATCATCAGTAAAGGTGAAGTGCAGATTATGTCGGCCGGTTCGGGAATTGAGCATTCTGAAATGAATGCATCGCATACCGAAGATGCGCGTACATTGCAGATCTGGGTTTTCCCGAAAGAGCACAATATTACACCGCGTTACGATCAGCGCGATTTTCGTTCGGAGCTGGTGCCGGGCAAATTCCGCACGCTTGTTTCTCCGAATGCAGAAGCCGATGATGCGATGTGGATTAATCAGGATGCATGGTTTTCTATCGGCCGTTTTGAAACTGCGGCTGAAGTTGATTATGCAATTCACCGCAGCGGCAATGGTGTTTATGCTTTTGTGATAGAAGGAAGTGCAGTTGTTGCAAACCAAACACTCGGCCGCCGCGATGCGCTGGGGATTTGGGATACAGAGCATGTTACATTCTCCGTGAGCGAAGGCACAGAGCTGTTGCTCATTGATGTGCCGATGGAATTTTAGAAGCCGCTTTATGCACAGATTCGGCGCAGTATTCGTTTGCAAACGGAAACTGCGCCGAATTTCATTTCTGCTGATTTGTACTGCGGTAAATTATGTGAAAAGTGTTTTCCAGTTAGTGAAAATAGATTTATGGAGGTTGAAATCCTGTTTTCAGTAAATGACAATCGCTCTAACAGCTTTTCAAGTATTTAAATTTTAATATTTTCTAAGTGTGCTTATTGTCAACTCAATGAGTGTCTGTTCATTAGTTATTGTACGCAACTAATTGTCAAGAACAACTTAGATATACATGGTTGATAATTAGCAAATTGATTAGAATGAATTAATCAAATTGAGGCTTTAAATCAGCAAAAACCGGAAATTCAATTTCCTTGACAAAC
Source organism: Bacteroidota bacterium (assembly GCA_046335555.1). GTDB lineage: Bacteria > Bacteroidota > Bacteroidia > Palsa-965 > Palsa-965. Next base: position 4,047 of record JBKDHA010000071.1, on the reverse strand, counting down.
GTATTTTTCGCGTAATACTTTTGTAAGGCATTCCCTCCAACTATTTTATTCATTTCAATCTTTCTTTTTATGAAAAAGGGATTTATTTCACTTGCCCGCAAGGTGCTTGCGGCTACATTATTGTTTACTTCGGGTGTTGTCTGGGGACAAAATCCGTGTTCGAGTCCGCCGGATTGTATTGTAAATGGAGCACTTTCTGTAGTTGGTCCAATTGATACAAATAACACGAATATGAATGTAACAGCGGGCAATACTGTAAATGGTTGGTTTATATCGCACGGATCGCCTTCGATATTTTCGGGACGAAGTGGTAATTCTACTGATCAATCTATTTGGATGTGGTCAGTAGTAGGAAATGTTACGGCAGGAGGAGAAGGTATTTTTACGTGCTATAATTTTCAGCAAAATCAAACATATCGAGTTTGTATGTGGGTAAGAAATACTACAATCACAGGTACTCAGCCAGTTGGAGTATTTAATATAGAGGCAACAAATAATTTAGTTGCACAAGGGGCAGATGTATCAAATGCTGTTCCTAATCCTGCTAATGCGAATAGAGATACAATATTAAGCCAGACTCAATTTAATACAACATGGCAGTTTATTTCTGTACAGTATATCCCTGATCAAAATTATAACCAACTTTGGATTTATCCCAGAAGATTAGGTAATGCACCTCAATATGAAATTCAGGTTGATGATATAGCTATTACCAAATTAATTTCTCAAAATGAAATCAGCATTTCAGCCAGCCCATCATCAATTAACTGGTGTCAATCGTCGTTACTTTCATTAAACGGTGTTCCTGCCGGAGCAACCGTAAACTGGAGTCCAGCTACAGGGTTGAGTTCAACTACCGGAACAAGTGTAACAGCGTCTCCTTGTGTTACAACAACATACACTGCAACAGTTACCCTGCCTGGCAATTCAGGCTGTGCAGCTTGTACCACTTACACACGAACCTATACACAGGAGCTTGTTGTTTCACCACCTCGGGCAATTATCAGCGGCAATACGAATATCATTTGCGGTGATAATTTATCGCTGAGTGCCGGTTTGCCGTCGGGTTGTTCGGGTTCATATTCCTGGGTCGGGCCAAATGGTTTCAGTGCATCGGGAGCATCGTTTACCATTAACCAGCCCGGTGCTTCTGCAGCAGGAATCTACACCTTAACAGTAACAACCAGTTGCGGTTCATTTACTCAAACAGTTTCGGTAACCTACGATTGTCCGTGCATACTTAATCCAACCATATCAATCCGCGGCTGCAATCCGGTTACGTTTACCGTTAATAACTCATCACTAACCAACATTGTAGGCTGGTTCTGGGAGTTTGGCGATGGCAATACTTCTAATTTGGCTAATCCAACGCATTTGTACGCGCAGAACGGCAGTTACATAGTTTGTGTAACAGTAATTGGCAAAAGTCCGCGCGGCGAGATGTGTTGCACGCAGATTTGCGATACTATTCAGGCCTGCGGATGTTCGGGTGCTGCACCTTATTTTACATGGGACCCACGCGGCAGAAATGGAATTGGGTTTACCAATTTTTCGGCGGCAACTCCTGCTGTATGCGGTTGGCTCTGGGATTTTGGCGATGGTAATACGTCAACAGCCAATAATCCAAGTCATCAGTATGCCGGACCCGGTACATACACCGTTTGCCTCGTCGGCTACACCTGTTACCCGAATGCATCAACAAACACAATTGATACGTGTGAATCACGTTACTGCCAAACTATAACAGTTGGTTCAGGAGGCGGCAAACGAATTGCTGATCCTGAAAATGGCAGCGGCCAAAATCAAAACTGGGATGTGAAACTGTTTCCAAATCCGGCTTCTACTGAATTGTTTGTAGTTTTGCCCGAAGGAATTACCGGCGAAGTTCGTTTGCTTGCTATTGACGGCAAAGAGTTGCTGCGTTTGCAAAATAACGGAAGTAATACCTACACGGCCAATCTGAAAGATTTTGCTCCGGGTATGTACCTGATTGAAGTTGTGGGTAATGATAAAACTACGAAGCGAATGCAGTTTGTGAAAGAGTAGAGAATAGGTTTGTTACTGAAATAAACACACCTCTGTACAAGTTGTGCAGAGGTGTGTTTGTTTCTTGATGTATCTTCTTAATCATAATAATTCCAATCGTTCATTAGTAGCGTTTCACGCATATATCTTTTTGCAGTTTTTTCGGCAGCATCATATGTATCAGACAATAATTGTTTCCAATAATTTGCACTATCTTTTATTTTGGGAATAAAAATTGTATAGTTTTCTTCGAATAGAATTTTATCATTTACATTATCAGATTCAATATTTGGTAATTGGAAAATTATTGTGTGTTCATCTTTTATCATATTAGATGGGGGATAATCGCCGAAAAGAAAAGAAACCGATTTATTTTCTTCTTTATTTCCTATTTCAAAGCACGCTTTCAAGAAGCTAATAATATAGAAGGGTTTTTCCAGATATACTTTTGTTTTATTGAGCGTATTGCCCTGAATAATTGATTGCTCAAGTGAAATTACAAATCCCATATACAATGGAATATCTTCTGCTTGGTATCGGCTTATCAGTTCTAATAGATCCCCTTTTTTTAAACTTTTTACAGGTAAATATTCACCCCGGTTTAGGAGAACATTTCTATTGTTATATATTACTAAGTCGAACATATTATTCTTTTATTCAGGCCAGGCACTGTGTGCAAGATAACCTTCGCTTGTTAAATTACTGGTCATAAATCTAACATATGAGTCACCATTATTTGCCCCCAACCGATATAATTCATCTCCAAGATCTGGAGCAGATAGTGTTGTATCTGCATCTGAATAATTTAATTTCCTGGTACCATTCGCGCCTGTAATTGCCCCGAGAGGTGGATACGTTTTACTGTTCATCCAGGGAGGCAGGAATCGGAATCCATTTGTGCCATTTGCCCAACCTCCTGCCGGAGCAGTTCCTGATCTTCTATAGATTAATCCTGGCGGACTCAAGTTTTCTCTAATATCAATTGGCGTGTGATAGGTTGTACTTACTAATGTTTCTCGAAAATTTACCCATTGAGCTTTATTCTTATGTTGCTGAATAGCATTATTGGTATATACATTTGCATCACTTAAAGTCAGATAAGCTCCAGCCTGAGGATTACCAGGAACTTTTAAAAGTGCCCGAAGAACTAAATCAGTTTCATTTCTAATTTCCCCCGATCCGTTTAAAACATGTCTGCTTATTGAATGTGCGTTTTGTATGTCTTCATGCCCTTTCAGTGATAATAATGGTTCCAAATCTTTCCCCTTTTTATAGCCAAAGATTTTCTTAGCTCTTGTCTGTTCATCACCTATATACCTTCGCTGGCCTGTAGTACTTGTTGCCGCTGGTGAATTTAGAAGATGCTCCTTTGCTATTTTTGATCTTAATGTATTATCTTGATCTGATTTCTCATTCGGCAACGAATTGTCTTTATCTGCATCATTCCAAAGTTGAACCGTTGTTCGCGTGTTAGGATCAATATTTGACCCTGGATAAATCAAAGGTAGTTTTTTGTTTTTTGTTTTTACTTTGGGGTTTATAGTTAATTCTATTGATATTTCTGTTTCAGACTCTACCTCAATCTCTGCTTTTGTTAAGTGGTATTTTTGAGTAATATTTGGCAACTCCTCTTCAATTTTCTTTTTTGTAATATTCGGTGTTGAAAGCAAACTTTCAGCATCTTTTCTTGCATCCTCTAATCGTTTTTTTACTTCTGGTGATTCCTCTACTTTATCAGATTGTTTTTCCTTATCCTTCTTATCTTTCCCTGTTATTTTCCCCCACAATTTTTTCGCCTTCTCCGCAATCCACTTCGCCACCTTCGCCATCATATTCTCCACCTTGCCTCTGATCTTATTCAGCGCCGCCCTGATCTTCGCAGTAACGCCGTCGAGATGAATAAGTTTAGCAAGGAACGAAATCACCAGCGTAAGCGCAGTAGCCAAGCCATTTTCGAGCGCATTGGCCGCAGCACCAATATTCCCCATCGCAATTTCACCAATAGAGCCGAGGAAATTACCC
>JBKDHA010000070.1:0-2887 GCA_046335555.1 Bacteroidota bacterium | reverse complement strand
GAAAAGAACCCTGAAGTATTTCTAGTTCGCGGCGATGCTCTGGGCAAACAAGATCAGGTAAACGGAACTCCGGCTATTGAATGCTACAAGCAGGCCGCTGCGCTCGATCCTAAATCTTGCAAAGCCAATCTTCGTATTGGTCTGCTTTATTTCGGTGGTCAGAACTACGATGGTGCGCTTGAGTTTTTTGAAAAAGCCACTGTTATCGACCCGAACTTTGCTCCCGCATGGGCTGCAAAAGGCGAAGCTTACATGCAAAAAGGCCAGTTTGAGCAGGGTGCAGAAAGCTTCCGCAAATACCTGGAACTTAATGATGATCCGTATGCACGCTATCGCTATGTGGCCAACCTTTACCTGAGCAAGCAATATGCTTTGGTGGTAAGTGAATCTGAGCGCACCTGGCTGAAAGACTCTAGTCAGCTCATCCTTTATCGCCTCAGTGCTTTCAGCCAGTACGAACTCGGAAGCTACGATCCTGCTCTTGTAAACATTAACAAGTTCATCACCCGTGCCACCGAAAAAGGCGCTCCGAAAATTCTGTCTAAAGACTATGAATACCGCGGCAAAACCTATCTCAAAAAAGGTATGGATTCACTTGCCATGATTGACTTTGCAACCGCTTATTCACTCGACACAACCCGCAAAGAGTTGTTCTCTGATCTCGGAGCCGGTTGCCTCAAGCTCAAGCGTTACAGCGAAGCTGCTGAATGGTACCGCAAAAAAGGCGATGCTTTTGGCTGGAAAAGCATCAACGACCTGAACACCTATGGCCGTGCTTTATTCCTGTCTAAAGAATATAACAAAGCCGACAGCGTGTTTGCAATCATGACCACCCGCGACCCGAAAGGCGTTACTTCATACTACTGGCGCGGTCGCTGCTACTCTGCTCAAGGCGATAAACCTGAAGTAAGTGTTAAAGCCCGTCCGTTCTACGAACAGTTTGTTGCACTTGCTGTTGCCGATAAAGCCAAGAACAAAAAAGAGCTTGTCGTTGCGCTTCGCTGGCTTGGCGAACATTACATCAGTCTCAAAAACTTTGCTTGCGCAAAAACTTGTTACGAATTGATGAAAGAACTTGAGCCCGAAAATGCAACCGCTAAAACCGCGCTCGAAGACAAACAAATCAGCGCCGCAACTGCTGTTGATATTAACACATGCTTTGTACAGCCTATGCTTTATCAGGCACCCACAGAGCAGCCTAAGCAAGAAGGCAACGGCCAGTAAGCTGTTTTCCTGATACAATATTTAAAAGCTGCCGTTTCCACAATAGTTCGTGGAAACGGCAGCTTTTTTTGATCTCTTCCGAAGATAAAGCGGTTATAGGATGTAACTCCAAGATTGTTCCATGTAAACAGCAAGCCGCAGTTCTTGCATTTATAGCGCTGCTTGCCCTGCTGACGGCCCCATTTTATCGTATCAGAACTTCTACAGCCCCAACAAGACTTTATTTACTTTTTGACAAAAAAGGGAATTGAAACCGATTTCAATTCCCTTATGGCAAACCTTTATCTGGTGTGGCCTTGAACCACTTTTTACCAACTATTTTTTGCTATTAAATAAGAATTGTGACGTGTTGTATTTGCGTCAGATCTTAATTCGCAAACCCAATCCGTTGCCGAACGATTTGTTACTCTCAACCGTTTTTCTGCGCCTTTCTTTGTCCCTGTAATATTGATGCTGCGAAATATTTGTTTGCGTGATGAACCATCTTTACCTGCATTTTAAGTTGCATTCCAGACAAACTTATTGCCGACAGTCCTTTTACATTCTCTGCTGACAAAAATGAAGCTTTTGCGCATGACTTTTCTGTGCAACCAAAGTGCGATTGTGCACATCGGCAGCTTTGCAAACCTCTTAATGTATTTAAGTCTGGGCTGCAGATTTGTTCGCGGCCCTCTAAATAAAAAGCGGGAATGATCTTTCGACCATTCCCGCCAGGTAAAACACTTTATTTATTTAGTGCCGCACAACAATTTTCTGTGTAGCTACTCCATCTGTGGTAATGATACGAAGCACATAAATGCCCGATTCCGAGCCGCTAAGGTCAAGCTGCTCGCGGTGCGCAAGCACACTTTCCAGACGCTGCTCTACTACTTTGCGGCCCTGAACATCAAGCACCTCAATCTGAACTGTTTTTGCGCTGCTCAGCTCAAAGGCTATCGTGAACACGCCGTCGTTCGGATTCGGGTAAACCTCAAGCGTATTGCTCAGGTCAATGTCCTGAAGACCTACCTGGGTGATCGTAACTACCTGTGTCATCGTGTCGCTGCCGCAGATACCCGTTACAATAAGCGTGATCGTGTAGGTGCCGTTGGCCGTGTACGTGTGTACTGGGTTTGCTGTGTTGTCGGCAGGACTGTTGTCGCCAAAGTTCCACTGGTAGCTGGCCGCTCCGGTGCTTGTGTTGTTTGTAACCGCTGATGAGCCCACCACGCTGGCCGTGAAGCCCGCTGTAGCACTCGGGTTTACGTTAACCGTTACCACATCTGCATCCGTACAGCCGGCCGTGTTGGTGCCTGTTACGTAGTAGGTGGTTGTCGTGCTCGGTGATACGGTATTGGTTGCGCCAATGTTGCCGTCACTCCACACATACGTCGCGGCGCCGGTAGCTGTAAGCGTTACTGTTTGTCCCGGGCAGATCGATACGTTTGCGCCTGCGCTGACCACCGGAGGTACGTTGGTCGCTACCGTGATTGTGTCGCTGTCGGCGCAGCCGCTCGGGTCGGTGACCGTTACGGTGAATGTGCCGTTGCCCAGCGTGTTGATCTGGCTCGTCGGGTTGCTGCCGCCGCTCCATGCGTAGCTGCTGCCCGGGTTGCCCGCATCAAGCGTAATCGTACTGGTGCAGATCGAGGTATCAGGGCCGAGATCGGCATCTGGTTGGTTG
>JBKDHA010000069.1:0-8699 GCA_046335555.1 Bacteroidota bacterium | reverse complement strand
CCCCAAAGGTACACCCCGCCCCAGCCCCCCGTCAATAGCCTTCTCCCACATTTTTCCAACAGCCCGTCATCAAGCTGGTTTTCAAACATATGAAAAAGAAAAACGCCATCCTCAGATGACGTTTTTCTTTTTCATGTTACTGCTTTTTCTTTAACCCATATTTATCCTGATACTTCTCTGCCATTTCTGTTTGCTCATTTCTGAGATCCAGCCGGCGGCCTTGGATCCATGCTGCGCGTATATTATTGCTGCGCATATCCAATGCATCGCCGTCCGACAAAAACAGCGTTGCATCTTTACCCGGTTCCAGCGAACCGTTTGTTGCCTCGATACCGAGAATTTTTGCCGCATTCAGAGTAATGCTCATCAAGGCTTCCTCTTTGCTGAGTCCCCACGCCGCTGCCGTTCCGGCAAGAAACGGAAGGTTGCGTGTTCCGTGTGCTTCCTGATCTCCGGCATTCTGCAAACAAAAAAGTACACCGGCTTTCTGCAACTGCGCCGGAGTTTTGTAAGGCTGATTTACATCATCACCGTCATTTTCAGGCAAACTGTGTACGCGACTCAGCATAACCGAAATGCCGGCCGCTTTCAATTGTCCGGCACACATCCAGCTGTCTGTCCCGCCTACAATAACCATGCGTTTGAGTTCAAACTTCTTTGCAAATGCAATAGCCTCGGTAATTTCTTTCACATAATCGGCGTGAATGTAAACGGCTTTTGAACCATTAAATACACCACGCATGGCTTCAAAGCGGAGATTTTTTTCGGGCTGTGAAGGAACGCTGCAATATACTTTTGATTCTGTAAAAAAACGTTCCAATTCGTGACGCTGATCGAGATAACGTTTGCTTACTGCATATCCTTCCGGGCCTTCTTCGCCCCAGTTGTAGCTGATGTAGGATGGCCAGTTGACGTGAATCCCGTCGTCAGCTTTGTTGGTGGCATCTTCCCAATTCCAGCCATCAAGGTGCATAATACTTGACGTGCCTGATATTCGTCCGCCGCGGGGAGTTACCTGCGAAAGAAGAATGCCGTTTGTACGCACTGTCGGAATCACTTTTGAATCTGTGTTCCAGGCAATCTGCGAGCGCACATGCGGGTTGAATACACCCACTTCATACTGATCGTTTGTTGATCGCACAGCCTCCACTTCTACAAGTCCCAGTGTTGAGTTAGGCGCAATAAATCCGGGATATAAATGTTTCCCGGCACAACTAATTATTGTGTCCCAAGCTGTACGGTCAATGCGAACAGTGCGGGCATCGCCCACTAATTCAATTTTGCCGTTGCGCAAACCAATTACGGAATTATCAATTACAGTTCCGTTTCCAATGTGTGCTGTGGCATTCATAAGCAGAATGCTTTTTTTCTGCGGGGGAGCCGGAACTGGTTTCTGAGCTGCTGACGAAACAGAAATAAGCAGCGCCGCTGTGAGAAGTTGAATTACTGATGTTTTCATGGCTCTGTCTTTATTCGGCATCGTTCAGGTAATCGTTTGCTGTTCCGAGATCTTCACAATCCCAGATTTTCATTTTCTTCATACGGGGCTTTACAGTTGGTGCTCCGTTTTCTTTTTCATCCATCATTTTTTGCATGATGCGTGAACGATCTTTCTCCATGCTTTCGCGGCGGCGGGCATCCTCTTCTGAATCGTAAAGCAGCTTCCCGTCAACAAATGTCTTTTCAACTTTTGCATAAACCGAAAGCGGATTGTCGGACCAAAGCACTACATCACCATCCATTCCTACAGCAATTTTACCTTGCTTGTTCAGGTGTAAAAGTTTTGCCGGATTAAGAGTAACCAGCAGCAATGCTTCAGCTTCAGTAAGATCACCGTACTTAATGCTTTTGGCGGCTTCGTGGTTCAGACGGCGCGCCATTTCTGCATCATCAGAATTGATTGCAGTAATAATTCCCATGCGGAAAAGTATAGCCGGATTTTGCGGAATGGCATCCATAACCTCGTACTTGTATGCCCACCAATCAGCAAACGATGAGCCGCCAGCTCCGTGCTTGCGCATTTTATCAGCCACTTTGTAGCCTTCGAGAATGTGTGTGAATGTATTCACTTTAAAGCCCATCGAATCGCCAACCTGCATCAGCATATTGATTTCAGACTGCACATACGAGTGGCAGGTAATGAAACGCGCCTGAGTAAGAATTTCCACCAAGGCTTCCAGATCAAGATCACGACGCGGCGGTGTCATTTTCTCACGATCTTTTGGCGAAAGCTTTTTCCAGGCTTCCCATTGCTGCTGATATTCTTTTGCGCGGGTGAAATGATCGAAATACACCTGCTCAACACCCATGCGAGATTGCGGGAAACGGATCGTGTAATCATCGCCCCAGTTGGCTTGCTTTACGTTTTCGCCGAGTGCAAATTTTATAAATCCGTCGGCTCCTGCAATTTTCATCTGCTCGGCATTACTGCCCCAGCGCAGTTTTACAAGTGCAGATTGTCCGCCAATCGGATTTGCTGAACCATGCAGCAGTTGCGATGCTGTTACACCACCCGAAAGCTGTCGGTAAATATTTACATCATCCGGATTAATTACATCTCCGATTCTAACTTCAGCACTCGATGCCTGCGAGCCTTCATTTACTCCTCCCGAAACAGCAATATGCGAATGCTCGTCGATAATGCCGGGTGTAAGATGTTTTCCGGTTCCGTCAACGACCATGGCAAATGCACCTTTCGGAGCATCAATATTTTTGGCAATGCGAACAATGCGGCCTTCGGTAATGTAAACATCCATATCCGGCAATGCAGAATCGCCTTCGTTGGTCCAAACTGTTACATTTTTTATCAGCACAGCATCGTACCGCTTTTTCAGGCGGTCGATCATAGCGGTATCATCACGCTGAACACCGTAGGCGGCAAACGGATAAATTACATCGTTCAGCGTTGGCAAATACCAGTCTGTAGTGTCTGGCTTTTCAACTTTTGATTCGAATGCAGAAACATACTTTGCATCCCAGTTCATCCATTTCCCGTCGGGCAATTGCGCCGAGCCTGACATGGTTTTGCTTGCAGCATCAACCGTTCCGCTGAGACGATATGCTCCGTCAACATCTTTTGGTGTAAACACAATAGTAACAGCATTGCCGTTAAGCTGAACCATTACCGGTGTTTTTGAAGAATCGGTATTGAGGATTGATGATTTGAATTTTGAAAACTCGCCGCCAATTTTTAGCTGACGGACTGCATCATTGCCAACAGTAAACGAATAATTACCGCGGAGATCAATACGGCTCATATCGTTAATCACATACTTACTTCCGCGAATCCAGTTTTCCCAGATCACCGTTTTTTCCTCAAATACATTACCTGAAGTAATAATGAAATTCGCAAGCATACCTTTGCGCAGTGCCCCTGCACGATCAGCAATACCGAGCATTTCGGCAGGCACAGTAGTAAGTGCACGGAGTGCTGCTTTTTCGCTCAATCCAAACAGAATTGCGCGGCGGAGATTGTTCCAAAACTCATTTTTATCATCGAGACCATTTGCAGTAAGAGCGAAACGAATGCCGTATTTTTCAAAGGCTCCCGGGTTGAGCGGTGCAAGTTCCCAATGCTTCAGATCTTCATACGCAATCATTCGCGCATCAAACGGATCGTCAACATCAAATGCTGCCGGAAAATTAAGCGGGAGAATAAAGGAACCTCCGGTAGCTTTCATTTCTTCCATGCGCTGATACTCATTTCCGCTGCCTTTGAAAATGTATTGTACTTTATTTTCATCGCCTATTTTATCGGCACGGAGTACATTCCATTTATCCGTGGTTTCAAAAATCTGCGGCAGCGTTTGAATGTTATTCCACGCATCGAGCGAATGATTGTATTCTGTTTTATTCTTTGCGGTTTTGTACCATTCGGCATCGGCATAAGTCTGGCGCATCAATGCAATTGCGCCCATCAGCGACGACGGATATTCCTGATTGGATGTGCCTTTATTGAATGAATAGCAGGCCGCAACTTTATCCTGAAGCATTGTTTTGTTATCGCCGTCTTCGGCATTAAGTGTTACGCAGGTTGCGGTACCGCGTGCAATTCCGTCAGGATAAAAACTCATCACTGCACCAAAGCCAATATTGCGGTATGCTTCTGCAGATTCAGCGTTAAACGAATATTGACGATACGCATCGTTATCCGGGCGCAGCGCATCATTCCACGCATAAGCACCCGGGCGTGAGTTTTCGTATTGCGGACCGTCGGCCGGAGTGCGGCGCGGCTTGGGCATTCCATACGTTGTGTACGGATCAATAAATGAGGGATAAATCCATTTCCCTTGCAAATCAATCACAACAGTTCCGGCCGGAATAACCACAGCAGGGCCTGCATCAACAATGAAACCGTTGCGAATGAGCAGTGTGCCTTTTTCAATTACCGTTTCTGCATCAACTACAATGTGTGCATTGGTAAATGCCGTGTAGTTGTTGTTGGGATTGGTTGCTCCGTTTGACGGGAACGTGCTGACCTGAGCAGCAGCGTAGAAAGTCGTCAGCAAAAAGACGACTGCTGTAAAGAGTTGTTTCATTGAGCGAAATCCAATTGAGAAAGAAACAAATGTATCATTATTTCTGAGCCTTTGAGTGCTATGCAGATAAACGGTTCTCAGAGATGAACGGCGGTGAATTAAATCATTGAAAATAATAGGCCATTCATTACTCTTTTCGCTATTTTTGGCTGATAAAATTCAAATCATGCTCGAGATTCTCAATCACACACACAGCGGCCTTCGCTGGATAGCCCTTCTTCTTCTGATTATCACCGGTGTTAAAGCACTTTCCGGCTGGATGGGCAACAAACCTTATTTGCCGCTCGACCGCAAGTTGGCCACCTTTACGGTTATCAGCGTGCATCTGCAACTGGTAATTGGCTTGATTCTTTACTTTATCAGCCCAACCGTTGAAGCAGCACTCAACGATTTCGGAGCAGCAATGAAAGTTCCTTACCTGCGCTTCTTTGCCCTCGAACATATACTGGGAATGGTTGTTGCCATTGTTTTCATTACCATCGGAAGTGCAAAAGCAAAACGCGCAGCTACAGACACAGCCAAACACAAACGAATAGCTGTTTGGTTTCTGATTGGTCTCGTAATTATTATAGCAATGATTCCCTGGCCTTTCCGCAGTATGTTTGCCGGTCTTGGCTGGTTTTAATACAGTTGTATGAAGTATTCACTGTTTATTCTCGCTGCGGGTCTTCTGCTGGCTTTTAGTTCGTGCGGAGAAAGTCCGAAACCGGAAAACAGCACTGCAACTGAAAACGCTCCTCCCGATGGCGAAAAACTGTATGCCTCAAAGTGCATGGTGTGCCACGGTAACGACGGAAAAGCGGGAATCGGCGGAGCCTCTGACCTTAGTATTAGTTTGCTCGACAAAGCGGCAAGCATCCAAATCATCACAAACGGACGAAAAGCAATGCGCGCATTCAGTTCCGAATTAACACCTGCCGAAATTGAAGCTGTTGCAGGTTATATTCAGGGGCTGAAGAAATAATCCGCTTTAACATTGTTTACCGGAAGCATATAAATACCGCTGCCGGAATTCTCAGAAACTGTTTAAGAATTGTTTTTGAATTTTGTTATGATGCCATTTTTTGTCAGACGAGGCGACTTTTGCAGCGCATATCGGAGATGATCTGGGCAAAAAAGTCAACGAAGTATGACGGAAAATGGGACATAACAAACTCGAAGGATAATTCTTAAACAGTTTCTCAGAAACTGTTAAGAGTTTGGTTGCCGGTGTTCATCATTGTTTGCGTATTTTTGTTTATTCATCATTTACCAATACATACTAAGATTTGATTGATTCATTAACTACTGTCCGTTCCGGCCAGCATGCTGTGCTGATTGCTGTGAGCGACAAGCGCCAGTCAGATGTACTGGTAAAAGAATACCTCGACGAGCTTGCATTCCTTGCCGAAACAGCAGGCGTTGTTCCAATTAAGCGTTACACGCAAAAAATGGATCATCCTGATCCGCGCACACATATTGGCTCGGGCAAGGTGGCCGAAGTAAAAGCCTATATCGAAGCCAACGAAATTGATCTTGTCATTTTCGATGATGAGCTTTCGCCCTCGCAGCAGCGGAATCTTGAAAAAGAATTTGCCCGCCGCGTAATCGACCGCAATCTTCTCATTCTCGATATTTTTGCCGGTCGCGCACGCTCGGCTCACGCCAAAGCACAGGTAGAACTGGCGCGCTGGCAATACCTCCTGCCTCGCCTTGCCGGTATGTGGACTCACCTTGAGCGACAGCGCGGCGGCACCGGAACCCGCGGCGGATCAGGCGAAAAAGAAATTGAAACCGACCGCCGGATTGTGCGTAACCGCATCTCGGCACTGAAAGACGAACTCAAAGAAATTGACCGGCAAATGGCTACTCAGCGCAAAAGCCGGGGCGAATTAGTGCGCGTTGCATTGGTTGGTTACACCAACGTTGGTAAATCAACCATCATGAACTTAGTGTCGAAATCAAATGTGTTTGCCGAAAACAAACTCTTTGCTACACTCGATACAACTGTGCGAAAAGTGGTTGTAGGCAATCTGCCCTTTCTGCTTTCTGATACAGTAGGTTTCATCCGCAAACTTCCGCACCAGCTTGTTGAGTCGTTCAAGTCAACCCTCGATGAAACCCGTGAAGCCGACATCCTGCTGCACGTTGTAGATATTTCGCATCCGCAGTTCGAAGATCAGCTCAATGTTGTTCACGAAACCCTTGCCGAGCTTGGCGTACAGGAAAAACGCACCATTCTTGTATTCAACAAAATTGATGCGTATCGCGAAAATATTAATGAGGCGGATAATCTTGATCCAACTGCCAGACAAAATCTCACACTCGATGAGCTGAAGAAAAGCTGGATGAGTAAACTCAACGATCCCTGCATTTTTATTTCAGCTGCGAATAAAGAAAATGTTGATGAGTTCCGTCAACTCCTGTTCCGCGAAGTAAAAGCTATTCATGCAAAACGGCATCCGTATGATCAGTTTGAGTACTTCAGTTAAACGATAGTGAAAAGTGTTTCTTCTCCCGCAGATAATGCGGGAGCTCAGAAGTGTAAAGTGGAAAGCTAATGCAAACATTTTAAACGAACCATGAGTATTTTAAAGTTGTGATGCGTCCTAAAACTGCTCATTCATAATTCAACATTCATAATTCAACATTCAAAACATGGCTTGTTATTCTTTCAATGGTTATCGTCCGGTAGTTGATGAATCTTCGTTTATTCATCCGCTCGCTGCTGTTACAGGTAATGTAATAATTGGCCGCAATGTATATGTTGGACCGGGAGCAGCTATACGTGGCGACTGGGGACAGATTATTATTGAGGATGGCTGTAATGTTCAGGAAAACTGTACCATTCACATGTTTCCGGGTGTAACCGTTCGTTTGCATGAATCAGCACATATTGGTCATGGAGCAATTGTACACGGCGCAACTGTTGGGCGTAATTGTCTGATCGGAATGAATGCTGTTTTGATGGATAATGTGGTGATCGGTGACGAATGTATTATCGGTGCGCTGAGTTTTGTGGCAGCCGATACGATTATTCCCGCGCGAAAAGTTGTTGTTGGCAATCCGGCTAAAATTGTGAAAGATGTGAGCGATGAAATGATTGCGTGGAAAACAAAAGGCACGCAGCTCTATCAGGAGCTTCCGTTTGAACTGCATCATACATTAGAAGAATGCGAACCGCTGCGCCGGATTCCGCCGTTCCGCCCTGAGCAGCAAGACATTTACAAGACCTGGAACGAATCAAAATAGGGCGTTGCTGCATCGGCAGTAATTGATTAGGTTTGTTGTTAAACACCAACCTCTTGTTATATGGAACGGGTTCAGTTGCTCGCCATTATTGCCAGTTTTGCCTTTCTTGCATTTATTGCCCGGCTTATCTACCGCGGAAGGCTTCGCGAAGAATATGCAATTATTTGGATAGTTTGCTCGGTGCTGCTGATTGCATTTGCATTCTGGCGGCAAGGACTCGAAATCATTTCCGATTTCATTGGTGTTTTTGATCCGCCCAACCTTGTGTTTACCGGAGCAATTTTTGCTATCCTCATTTACCTGCTGCATCTTTCTGTTGTAGTTTCAAAACTGCAGGAGCAAAACAAAACGCTGGCACAGGAAATGGCTCTGCTGCGCGAAGAAATCAGGAAAAAGAAAGAAGCATGAACGCCGCACGCGAAGCCGAGGTATTTGGCCGCTATCTGCTCGGCGGCAGCCGTCCCGACAGCAAAAGCATTGAGTTATATCTGAAAGCCGCTTCAATACAGAAGCACGATACAGCACCGGTACGTGAGCAAAAAATTCTTGCATTTGCACTTCGCCGCCCCCGAACCATTGGTTTGCTCGACAGTGCGCTGGCGCTTTCAAATTCAGAAAGTTTACTGAGGCAGAAACTTCTGCTTATGAGTGCCATTCTTGAAACCCGCCCGCAATATGCAGCACTCTTTCTGCCGCAGCAACGGAATTTCTTTTACCTTTTTTATGTTGGATTCGTTGGTGTCCGTGCTGTTGCGAAAGCTGTTGTTGGTAAAGTGCTGTTGATGTTTGTTTGGGCTTAATGGACATTTTGGAGGCTACAAACCCTTGTAACCCACAACTGACATAGCTTTGAGGCAAATCAAAAGCTATGAATAAAAAAAGTGCTTTTTTTGTGGTAGTCCAATTGTTAAGAAAAACGGGATCAGAAAT
>JBKDHA010000068.1:0-33264 GCA_046335555.1 Bacteroidota bacterium | reverse complement strand
AGGTGTAATAGACAAAAATGATGCTGTTTTAGAGACGATGAGTCCAAGTGGACAAAAATGATGCTGTTTATTTTGTTCTCTATGTTTGAGTAATTCACCATAGGAATAAATTTGTTTACCAGATCAAACGGAAGCAGGCACTGCTGGAGAGCAACCTGCCAGGGATAGTCTGGTGATAAATGACAAAGTAGAGCCGCAAGGAGGGCTTACTTCCTTGTGGCTTTGTCAGCATCCCATGCCTTAAAAAACTCATTAATGAACTTTTGCTTTCGCTCTTTACTTAGCCCATTGTGATTGCGAAGTTTGTTTTTCAGATCAGAGAATAAGCCATCCAACGCATTCGTTGTATTCGGTATATTTAATTCCGGATAATCGTAACAGGTGAACAACCATTGCATATTTGTTTTTATACTTCTGACAGCACTTCTTAATCGACGATGTGTATAGATTGTTTTACCAGTAATAGGGTTTAAACTCCGTTCTGCCAGGAAGTCAGCCCATTTTTCTTCCCAGTCAACTAAACCTCCAACAAAACTTTCTTTATCTGTTACAGGTAACAAACGCATATGCTCCTGTAGTTCTTTGGCTGCTTGCATTTTAGGCCTTTTGGTCAGATAGCGCGTAACGATTGCCGCCTGATGAAACTGGCACATCTGAACCGGAATGGGCTCGAACGCCCCAAGCAAACCCTTCCTCCCATCACATATGATGGCTTTAATCTCAAAACCGAGGCTCTGTAAATGAGCTATTCCCGATTTATAAAGCGTATTGGTCTCCTGTTTGATAAACTGCGTGTAAAGAATTGCTCCCGAATAAGCATCTTTAAATACCATAACCCCAAAGCTCTTCCCCCAATAACTGGTATCCAAAAGAACTGCTACCGAGCCAATGCTCAATGTCAAAGGCGATACCGTGATCTGATCAATACGGCGGCTAATGGTTCGCTTACTGACAGCATACTTAGTAGCTAACTGCTTATATGTCTGTTTGCCTTGAGTGTATTCAATCCATAATTCAACATTACTCAACCGGGAGCCGCCCATAAATTGGCGCTGGCATGCATGACATTTGAACCGTTGTTTCCCGTTTACACGGCCGTTTTTCTTGGTGATTCTTGACTTACAAAACGGGCAGTTTTTTTATTCATAGCTTTGATTTGATCCAAAGCTAAGCGGAGAAAGCGTTTCAGAGATTTTGAGCATCATTTTTGTCTATTAACCCTTTTTTTACGAAGGAAAGTGTAATTTAGTATTTCCTAATGAACCATAAAACAGTTTTTTACGTATAAAATTCATCTCCCAAGGACTCAACCACTAATAAACATAAATCATGAAAAAAGCTCTTCTTCTAATCCCTGCTGTTGCACTTACACTCTTCGTGAGCAGCTGTAAAAAGGAAGTTCCCCAACAGGAAATCAACAACATTTCTACAACGTACAAGCCAGTTGTAATGAAGTTTTCTGCAACCTGGTGCGGAGCCTGCGGATCTGTAGGCTATCCTGTTTTTAAGGATATTATGGCTCAGCATGGTGACAAAATCACAGTACTCAACGTGAATACTGGTGATGATATCAATACCGGTAATCCTCCAGGATCAAGCGGACTCCAGTCTTTCTTTGATGTTAGCGGAATTCCTTCTTGCGGTGTTAACTTAAGTGCAGGCTTCTATCCTGATGTGAATGATATTAACGACACGCTCAATTTAGTAAGAACCCAGCACCCGAAAGCTAAAGCCGGTATTGGTTTTTCAATGAAAATTGAAGGTAACAACGTCATTGTTACAACCAAAACAGTTGCTTTCGAAGCACTCACAGGCCGTTACAGCCTTGCTGTTTATCTCACAGAAGATAATATTACTGAAGAGCAAACTGGTCTTGCTGGCAGCGGTCCGGGTCATTTTGACCACATTTTCCGCGGAGCTGAAAACGGACAGTCTTGGGGAGCCCCCATCATCACTACTTCTTGTGAGGCTGGTGCAGTATTCAACAAAACACATACCCTTTCGATTCCGACCGACGTTCGCGATCGTAACAACCTGCATGCAGTAGTAATATTGTATCAAATCAATCCGACTACATTCATGCCGATTGATGTTGTTAACTCAAACCACAACTAAGAAAATATTAGTTCTTTTTTATTGTAACTCCGAAGCTGTAGTGGTTTCGGAGTTCTTTTATCCCCTTGGTTATGAGTAAAAAAATCATATTTCTCTTAATGCTTGCAATGTGTTTTGCAGCTGTAGATCTCTCGGCAGAAGAGTCTAAAAAGAAGAAAAAGAAGAAGCGCCGTAAAAAGAAAGGCAAAAAAGAACTTGCCTTTATGCAGGGGCAGAAAACTATTCAGCCTGCAACTGGCTTCTTTGCACGTTCTGATTACGACAGTGCTTCTTACGGGTTTTTTGGTGCGACTAAAGTTGATCCGGGCTTTCCGATTGCGTTCCGTGGCGATTATCACGTAACCAGCTTTCTGTCTGCAGGAGCATTTTTCAACATCTACAGTGAAACAGTCACTATTACAGATGCATTAGACGAATCAGTGAGCTTCGGGTTCAAGCACAGTACATCTACATTTGGAATCCGCTCAGCATATCATAAACCGTTTGGAGCTAAGATTGATCTTTACGGAGGTATTGGCTTAGGTTTTACAGCTGTAAAAACAAAATCATTGGGAGAATTTAACCCAATTCCACCGCTGGAAAATGCCGGAGGGTTTTTCTACAATGTTTACGGAGGAATGAGTTATTATTTCATCAAACCGCTTGGCGTTTTTGTTGAAGCAGGCTACGCAACCCCGTGGTATCCGATGGTTCAGGTAGGAGTCAGTCTGAAATTCTGATTAAATAATTCAATAGAAAAGAAAAGCGAATCCATTGCGGGTTCGCTTTTCTTTTGCGGTCTTATGAATACAGATCATGTAATTAACTCAAACCGCGATTAATCGGGATGTGCATTGTAAGCAATAAACAAAGCGGCTGCCTCAAACTGAGACAGCCGCTTTTCATTGTTTCCGGTTGCGCTGCTTGTTCTAATTCTGAACCTGCAGTGTGTGAATGTAGTCTTCCAGTCGTTCTACAATGCGGTCGTAGCTGAACTGTGCCAGCGGCGTGGGGTTTACGTTGTGGAACTCCGGATTATTGTTTTTGCGCAGTGTGTAAATGTTCTGCTTGCCTTCTTCAAAACGGCCAATCGGATCAATAGTCATCGTAAGAATCTGGTAGTCGTAGTTCTTCGCCAGCTCATACAGCATGTCGAAGTTCTCGCCCAAGCCAGCCACCTCGTCGATGGTCATGAAACGAATACCTTTCTTGATTTTGCGATCCTTGCGGCTCAGACGGTCGGTGTCAATGATTGACAGACGGGCGATACAGAGCAGTGCAAGCATCGTGTAGTTTTGCCCGTTTGAGCCAGGAGCATCTTCGCCTTTCGGAGTTTTAAGGCTGATCGAAAGATCGAAGTATGATTTCGGATTCGTGAGCTTACGAATATCCGGCTTCACGTTTTTGCCGTCGCTGTGCTCAAGGAAGGCTTTCATGATAATGGCATCAGCACCTTCGTTCTCTACTTCAAACATTTTGAACAGGCCAACATTCTGAGCTTTGGCTGCAATCTGTTTGTTGAGGTTGCGAATCCAGCTGATCGGATATGATTTGGAAGGATCGAAGTTGATCTCAACATAGTGCCCGCCCGAAATTTTATTTTGGCGGAAGAAATCGCGCATATCTTCAATACGGTCGCGATACTCGCTGTAAACTTCTTCAATTTTCGAGAAGATACCGTTGATGATTTTGAGCTTGTGGTCGTTGATCTCATTCATCTTCTGGTTGATGATGCGGAGATGTTCTTCAACATCACTCTGGAGATCTTCTTCCACATTGCTGCCGTCTTTAATAATTTTGGGCAGCATCACTTCGGCCAGTGTCTGGAAATCGAAGCGGTGATTGCCTTTGAGGCGTTCATCTTCGATCTGGAATTTTTCTTCGCGCAGAATGCCTTCGTAGCTTGTTTCGAATGCTTTCTGTGTGGTAATTACAGTTACCTGCGCTTTTTTCACCAGCGATTCTTCAATTTCTTCGGCGGCAGATGCGGGATCAAATTCGCCAATTTCCTCTGTATAGCGGGCCAATGCTTCGCGGTAGCGGTTTTCGAGCGCAGGCATTTTTTCCATCAGGCCAATCAGGCGCTGTTCAAGGCTTCCCTGCTTGCGCGAGATTTCCTGCAAACGCTGTGTAAATGCATTGTACATCATCTTCGTGCTGGAGTTGTGTTCTTTCTCCAGTGCGCGGATTTCGGCATTTACTTTTACCTGACTTTGTTCGCCTTCAGACGGACGCAGGTAGGTAGATACATCTTTCAGCCAATCGTTGTAGCGTTCGTCAAGTGCTTTGCGTTCCTGCTTAAACTCTTTCATCTCGCGTTCCTTGTCGGGAAGCTGTGTGAGTTCAAGCTGGCGAACTTGACCTTCGATACCCAGAATTTGACCTTGTGAGTTATTAATGATTTCGTCGGCTTCGCGAAGTTTCTGAAGTGCATCTTCCCAGCTCTTCTTGGCTTCTTCGTATTGCAAACGAAGGTTGTTTTTCGGGTTGGTATAAAGATCCAGCGTGAACTCAAATTCGTCGCGTGTCAGCAGCAGCGTATCGTCGGGCGAGTAGCGGTTCAGTTCATCGCGGCGCAGCCAGATTTCAGCCACCTGCTGATTGAAGCCGAAGTCGGTAAGCATCTCGCGCAGGCGGCGATTGCTGTCGCGTTCAGAAGTAAGTTTTTCAAGTTCTTTCTCAATCGTGTCGCCGTACTTCTTCAGTTCTTTTTCAATCGTATCCGGATTGTTGAAGAGCTGCTTCTGAACGAAAGGCACATATTCGAGCACACCAGAAAGGTTTACCCAGAAACCGCCGGCATCTTTATCTGCCGGCTTGATGTTTTTGTACACCTTCTCCGGCTCCGGAATGTAGCGGAGTCCGTCGCGCTTATCATCAGGCCGTTGTGTGCTCAGTGCTTTGAAGTGCATCAGCACCGATTCTTCTTCCTTCGTAAGCTTTCCGGCATTGCGGATCGCCCACTGAATTACAGAATCCTGGTTGCTGGTATCGAAAAGCGGAAGCAGTTGTTCGAGGCGGTGAATTTCAGTATCCAGCTGATCCATCAAGCCATCGTACTCCGCTTGTGCCAGACGATAGTCTTTGCTCCAGGTTGAGTCGATAAAAGCCGGATGAATGCGGCGGTCGGCAAGGAAGTTTTCGAAATCGCGCAGTTTCTCGCGGTCGCGGGCTACTTTGTCTTGTTGTGTAAACTGCTCGCGAACGGCATCAATTGTTTTGTAGATGCGCAGCCAGCCTTCAACACGCTTTACTTTGGTCCATTGCTCGCTGGCTTCGTCGTATTCGTCTTGTGCAATCTTGTAGGCGTTCTCGTAAGATGCGCGGTTTTTATCGGCAAACTCACGCTGCTTTTTGCGGCCTTCGAGTTCTTGCTCAAGGCGTTCGCGTTCGTTTGTAATCACATCGAGTTCGCGTTCAACAGCCTCCATGTTCAGTTCATTCACGCGCTTTTCAAGCAAAATTTGCTGAAGGTTAACGTGCGCTGTTTCTTTCTGTGTACGAACCAGATCGCGGCCTACAACGTCTTTCTGCTGAAATGTCCAACCGGTTTCCAGAAACAAAGCACGGTGGTTGGCTTTGTCGCGTTTGCGTTTGTCTTCGAGCAGCGCAAGCAGGCGATCTTTTTTCAGCTTCACCATTTCATACACTCGCGCACGGCGTTTGTACTCTTCGTGCGCCTCTTCAATTTCTTTCTTGCGCTTTTCGTATTCTTTGCCCTGATCATCGTCGTTGGCAAAGAGGAAGTTTTTAAGATCCTCAGATTTTGCTCCGATACCTTTTCCACGCGAAAACGACTGAATAATTTGCGCAAAGGTTTTGAGCTTGCGTTCGTCCTGACTCAGGTCAATACTCAGAATCTGATTGTTGAACAGCACACGGTGAAACTCAGCTGTGCGGTTGTTGAAATGCTTGAGGTTCATGCCTCGTTTTTCGAGGTGCTCCTTCAGCTTGTCGATAGGCAGAATCTGATTACCCGCAAGGAAATCGCGGTACAGCAGAAACTGATTCATCGGCTCCAGATTGAATTCGGTTTCGGGCGAAAAATCGAAACCTTTCTGAATAATGAACGGATAAATTGAGCGCGATGTAGTTTGTACATGCGTTCCAACAATGACGTATTTACCCTCTTCAATTTCTACGTTTACAAAAGAGTAGCCAAGGTTGGCACCGTCGTTTTGTTTGAGCACGATACCCTCAACAGTACGTTTCTCGGTAGTCATTACATCGGTACCCGATTCCCAGTATTCTTTTTTGGCAACGAAAATAAGCTGAAGCAAGTCGGCAATAACCGATTTGCCCGAACCCGAACCACCAGTAAAATCGGTGCGGAGCGGGTGCATTAGGTAGTCGCAGTTGTTGTGATAAATCACACCAACAGTTGACAGTGAAAATATGCGCGGATATTGTTTCATGATCGGATTGTCCGGATGCGTGTGTGGTTTCAGAGAAATTATTCAGAGGCTTCGCCCTCTTCAACAGGGTAAAGTCCGCCGGTGCGCTCTTCAATCGAATTACTTTCGTCGATGAGTCGGTCTATGTTGTGGATTTCGTAAGAGTACATGGTGAACAGACGCTCAACCGAGGGCATGATTTCAAACAGCTCTTTGTTGCGCGGATCATAGTGAATCCAGCCGAGGCGTTCAAATTCTTTCAGCGCATTGCGCACCCATTCATCAATGGTGTTTTCGTCAATGTCTGTAGCTTCTTTTTCGCGACGCTTTGCAAAAAGATTGTAGATGTAGTTTTTGTATTCTTCGTTGCTTTTGATGAGCTGAATAAGATCCGGCACATAGATATCATTGATGAAATACTTATCAATGCGGTGAATCTTAAGCAGAAGAATACCAAGCAGGGTATATTCGGGCGAAAGCTTTTTGGCGCGTGTTTTAACAATACCGCGGCTTTCGTCGTCGAGCTCCAGATAGAAGTAGCGTGTGTAATCAGAGCCTTTCCCGGCCAGATTTACACGGAACAGATTGCGGTAAAACAGGCGAATTTCATCTTCATATTTCTCGATGAAATTGAACAACTCTGTTTGATGCGGGAAGTTCTGAATGTGCTGTCCGCTTTTCAAAGCAAAATCAAGATCTGCAAACAGGCTTTCGGCTTCGTCAGATTCTAGGAAGCCGTACTTTTTAATTGCATTTTCCATATTCCGATATTGGGTTGTTTGGGATCGAGTGCGAACTCTTCGCGCACAGTCACTTCCACATTTTCCATTTTGTTAAACTCCTTGAGCACTAATGTTGCTGTTTTAATAGCCGCTTCAAGGTCATTGTCTTTGAAGAGAATTTTGTAGTAGTAATCAGCAAAATTCACCTTCTTCTTTTTCTCAAGCTCTGCGGTTATATCGCTGATCCATTTTTCAATACGGATCTCGCGGTCGATCTGCGATTGACGAAGCAGCGCCTGACGATGCAAATCTTCTTCGTCCCAGGTCAGATCCTGAACCAGCACCGGCGGCGGATCCAGCAACTGATAATAGTCGATGCTTGTGAGGCGGGAGCGGTCGCTGTACAGGTCTTTTGTAACAATGTTTTTGGGCAGCGTTACTTCAACGTCATGTACGGTCCGGTCTTTCAGTTTTTTGGTTCGGCCAAATTTGCTTGTTGAATTTTTGAGCAGATAAATCAGGAACGATTCGATTTTGCGGTCAAACTCGCGCTTCTCAAAATCATTATAGAGCTTATTGATTTTTGGCTTGATGCGGTCAATCGTATGACTCACGTTAATCAACCGCTGCTCGATGTCTTTGAAGAAGCTCCGCACATCGCGTTTCATATCACGGAAATCGGTTTCATCTGCAAGACTGGCATCATCCAGAATTTGCTTGATGTCGTCTTTCGATGAGAACGCGCTTGAAAGTTTGTCGGCCTGTTCTTTGATGCGGTCCAGCAGCGCTTCGCAGCCGATAAGCATTTCGCGAAAATTGTCGAACTCGTTTTTCACGAGGTCGTTCAGTTGCTCAACGGTGTCTTCGATTTGCGACTGCAGTGCACGAAGTTGCGCGCTGATGTCGTTTTTGTGTTTGAAGAACTGCGTGTGATACCAGTGGCGGAAATCGTCGATGTGTTCGAGTTTGCGTTCGAGCAGCATTACAAGATCCGAGAATGTTTTCTGGATTTGCGACGGGTTTATTGCTGTGTGCACTTCGCGTTCAAGCATATCGCAGAAGTTCTCTGCGTATGTACTCAGCTGATACGATTTGTCTTCGAGGTTTTTATCTAGGAAGTGGCGAAGCAGACGGTGCAATGCTTCGTCATACTTCTGTGTTTCCTCACCCCGCGCCGATGTCATGCCCAGTTCGGTGTACACCTGTTTAATTGTGTCAACGATAATTCGCTCAGGAAAGAAGCGGTCAATGGTACCGGCGCGTACTTTCTGAAACAAAGCAAGCACAACAAGTCCGTCTTCCTGACGCGGCACCAGCAGGTTGTACCGCTCGCGAAGTATTTTCGGGAAATGCATGGGCCGCGAAGAGCGCAAGGCTGGCGGCACAATAGAAAGTTGTTCCATACGAACACAAATTTACCCGCAAGCAGCGTTCAATTTGGCCGTGTTGAAATCTTGTGGAAACAAACATGCAGGTACTGAAAACACTGCCGTTTTGTTAACATCTTTAGCCTCCGGAAATTTGGCAAGTCCGGTTTTTTTGACTATTACTAAAAGTCTGAAAAGGCACTAATTTCAGCGTACCTGCAATCAGCCCGGTTTTCCCGGGATATTTTCTGTAAGCAGCAGATGTTATTCAATTGTTCCGTCATGCAGTAAACTGAGCAGCCATAGTCTTGCAGCCTCAATATTGCTGAATACCCTTATGGGCAGCGGTGGTTTAAATTCGCAGATATAGTGATGAGACAGGTTTCTTGCTTCTAAATGATCTGCCACAACGGCCATTGCGCCTACGCGCTCAAGCACAGTTCCTGAAACAGAGAAATCAAGCGCTTCCGGCGAGATATGAGCGACATATCGCATATCGCTCAATACAACCAGTTTGCGGTCTTTCACCGCACTTCCGCCGGCACCGTTAACATATATCTGAACCATGTCGTCATAGCCTATGCTTGTTTCCGGGAGGTAACGAACATAAGAAATGCCATCTGTGTCTGACCACGTTTCGACTTTGCCGGCGATAAATTGCTGATTGTATTTTTTCGTAGTTAATTGTTTTTTGAGGGCAGGGGATGCCATGAATGTGTTTTTATGCCTCAATTATACGGCAGCATCATGGTTTTTGTTGATCCCCAAGTCATTTTCAAACGCCTAGTAATTCCCTATCCGACAAAAAGCCAGTTATAACACACGAATATTGCTGTTTGCTCGATTAAAAAAGGTCTGACAAGCGACAGGAAATCAGTTAGGGGTGTTTAGTAGCCAGGCTTTAGCAATTGCGGGGTCACTAAATACCCGCGTTGGAATTTTAGGCCGGTTGAATTTCATGTAAAAGTTAGCGAGAATGCGTGTTGACGGAGAGTCAACAACAATTGCCATCGCTTTTATCATTGATGTGAAGCTGCTGTGAACGCCATAATTTCGAGCTTCGTTCGACATTCCCCCAATCTCTCGCCCGTCGAGCAGCAGCAAAAACGGGCGTTGCGGATTATGTGTTTGACGTGCTAAATCAACAAGTGCTTTTACATCATCAAGTTCAAGTACAGCATTTGCAGCCAAAACGGCCCAAGAAATACCGTCTTCGTCAGACCACATATAACCTTTACCGGGAATCCCGCGATAATTGATCTTTGAATTGTTCATTGTAGGGTGGGGGCCAGGGCTTTTGTCAAAGGTAAGCGCGGTGATTATTCACAGAATACTCAACAAAAAAGAAATATCAGATCATAACCGAGCTTAGAATTGGACAAATTGCTAATGCAAATGAAACCCGATGTGCATCAGCGCATCCCCTTGGTTTACTATGGGCTGATTGTTGAGGCCAACCACATAACCATCATGCGGAGCATTTACAGCATGTTCTGTTTCGCCATACGGATCGCAGATTATTCCCAATTTTTCACCTTTTCGCACCGGAGCTCCGTAAGCTATCGTAGTATGAAAAAGGCCTGAACTTTTTGCCCGCACCCAGCCCGATTTATCCAGCAGTACCGGCGTTCCCTGCGGCACATCCGCATCTGTCATTCCGTAATGATGAAGTAACCGCAAACACCCCAGCAAGCCCTGATCGATGCTGAAATAATCCATCCGCCGCGACTCGCCGCCTTCGTAAACCAAAATGGGCTTTTTTTGCCGGGCGGCCTCTTTGCGAAGTGTGCTTTCGCGGAATGGTGAGTTAATAATGAGCGGTGCTGCAAATATTTTACCCAGTTCAATATTGCGCGGATCATTAAACACACAGCGGATCTGCGGATAGTTACTGATCTTGGCGCCGCCGGTGTGGAAATCAACACCAAAATCGATCTGCGGAATTATTGTTGATGAAAGATCGTGCGCAATGCGGCTGCCAAGTGATCCCGACTTACTGCCCGGAAAGCAGCGGTTCAGGTCGCGCCCGTCGGGCAAATCGCGGGAGCCGGAAAGGAAAGAGATGATGTTGATGACCGGAATCGCAACAATGCAGCCGCGTTTGGGTTTCATTACATCCGGCCGCTGAATGAGACGGCGCACTACTTCAATGCCGTTTATTTCATCGCCGTGCATACCGGCCAGAAAAAGCACGGTTGGCCCGTCTTCCTCGGCATTGAAAATAAAAACCGGAATCTCAATCAGCGTATGCGTAGGCAGTTTGTAGATATTCAATACAACCTGTGCATGCTGTCCGGGATGTATGGTTTGTCCCTGAATGTGAAATGGCTTTCCCATTAGTGCAGGTGGCTGTGAAACTCGTTTCGTTCCACATACTCAATAATTTTTCCGGCAATATCAACGCCTGTAGCACCTTCAATGCCTTCGAGTCCGGGCGATGAATTTACTTCCATAACCAGCGGACCTCGTTTGCTTTGCAGCATATCTACACCGGCAATGGCGAGGCCAAGTTTTTTCACGGCTTTCATAGCAGTTGCTTTTTCTTCAGGCGAAAGCTGGATGAGTTGTGCTTTACCTCCGCGGTGCAGGTTGGAACGGAAATCGCCTTCTGCCCCCTGCCTGCGCATGGCTCCTACAATTTGTCCGTCAACGATAAATGCGCGCACATCGGCACCCTTTGCTTCGGCAATAAATTCCTGCACCAGAATATTTACTTCCACATCCAGAAATGCTTCAATAACCGATTTTGCTGAGTTATGTGTTTCTGCAAGAATAACGCCGATGCCTTGTGTGCCTTCGAGAAGTTTGATAACCACCGGTGCGCCGCCCACTTGTTTTATTACATCGTCGATATCACGGGCGCTGGCGGCAAATGCAGTTTTGGGCATACCCAGTCCGGCCTTTGACAGTAACTGTAAACTGCGGAGTTTATCGCGTGAACGAACCAAGGCTTGCGATTCTACAGTTGAAAAGATCTTCATCTGCTCAAACTGCCGCACAACAGCAGCACCGTAGAACGTAACGCTGGCACCGATACGCGGGATAATTGCATCAATGCCTTCGAGCGGATTTCCTTTGTAGATAATCTGCGGGCGGCTTTGCTCAATAACCAGTACACATTTCTGGTGATCGACAACAAGTATTTCGTGCCCGCGCTCTTGTCCGGCTTCAACCAACCGACGTGTAGAATAAAGATTCGGATTGCGGGATAGAATGGCAATTCGCATAAGTAAAAGGATTAACGAGAGGTAAGGTAAGAAAGTGTTTGAATAGTGTTATGCTTCAAGCGCATTTTCTAATGAAACATCAACCAGAAAACGGCCATGCAGCAAACGTCTGCCAATGAGTACGGGATAACGCATATTGCCGCGGTCGGAAAGAGAAACAATGCTTTTGATGGTGCGCGAACCCATACAGATACGTGTCCGCACAATGTAGCGCAACTCTTCTTCACCAAACGAATTGCGAACCTGCTTGCGGTCGAACTCACTGAAATGATGTTCGCGATCCTGATATTCGGGATGCGTTTCATCTAGCAAACGGAAAATCAATACGCCGTTTTCAATCCGGACATGGCTGCAGTGCAATGCTGTTGTATAAGCACCGGTGTCGAGCTTGGCGGTTAAGCCAAACAGCCCGAGATCGGGAAAATCAACCTTTTCGCGCCGGCCGGCGGTAAGTTTAGGGCGTTCGCGTTTTTTCTTTTTCCGCGGCTTGCCGGCAAATTGGTCGGGTGTTTTGCTCCACATAAATAGGCTGTGTTTTACGAAGATAGGTTGGAGCAGCAGTTCAGACAACACTCAGAGCCTGTTTAAATTTCATCCTTCGGATTTCTTATGGCTCATTTTTCCTCATCCTGCGTTGCATTTCTTGTCGATATTTGCCTAATATCGCCTGCGAGATGCGCCTTGTCTGAGAAAAAATGAACTCATAATAAATCTCAAAAACGAATTTTAAACAGGCTCTCAGAAGTTAAAAATTATCGCTCCGGACATTACAATGAGATTCGTGAAGCGGATATTTTCTCGTCACACTTTATTTCGTGCTGATCGGAATCAGTATAAAGATCAGCAAATGCAAATTACCTTTGAGCGCTATGCACAACGCCGATTACCTTATTGCCGGACAAGGACTTTCAGGAAGTATTTTGGCATTTACACTTTTGCGCGCCGGAAAAACAGTGCATGTAATTGATTTGCCGGAGTTGTCGTCCAGTTCGCGCATTGCGGCTGGTGTTTACAATCCGTTCAACTTCAAGCGAATGATTAATACCTGGGAAGCAGAGCGGCTTGTTCCGTTTGCCACCGCTTTTTATGGGGATGCGGAAAAGCAGCTTGGTATTTCGTTTCACAAAAGCCGCCCGATCTGGAAAGTTTTGGCCGATGCAAATGAACGTACACTCTGGGAAAAATCATTTGCAGAACGCACCGGGCTTTTTGGCGAAAAAGACATACTGCAAAACCCGTTGCCCGGCATTGTGCATGCGCCGCACGGAATAGGAGTTGTGCAAGGCAGCGGAAACATTGACTCCTTCGTATTTATAACTGCGGTTAAAAATCTGCTTCGCAGCCTCAATGCGCTAACCGAAACAGTTTTCGACTATGCACAACTGAGCATTCAAAACGGCGGCGTTTCGTATGCCGGGCAAATTGCAGCACGGCAATTTGTGAATTGTCAGGGCCACTTATCCATGCAAACTGACCTGTTTGCATTTCTGCCCATGAATAAAGTAAAAGGCGAAGTGCTGCACCTGCATATTCCGCAACTCGAAACCGATGCTGTGCTCAACCGCGGAGCTTATCTCCTGCCGGTAAGTGCAGGGCGTTATATTTGCGGCTCAACATACGACCTCGAAATAGCCGACGAGCAAACAAGCAGCGCAGCGCAAACCGAAATGCTTGGCAAGCTCTCTAAATTTATCACCGCAGATATTACTGTAGAACGCCAATTTGCCGGTATCCGCCCTGCTACGAGAGACCGCCGTCCGCTGCTTGGCCGCCACCCGCAACATCCCGAATTGGCCATATTTAACGGCATGGGAAGCAAAGCGGTTTTTCTGGCTCCCTGGCTTGCCCAGGAACTTGTTGCGCATCTCGAAACCGGAACCGAATTGCCCCGCGAAGCAGATCTAAAACGCTTTGCACGAAAGCTTAAATTTTAGCTTGCGTTTAGTTGTGGAAATTCGCTGTACTTTGCATCATCAGTGAAATTATACGTCCGTTAAAACGGAATTACCTATGAAAAATTCTTCTTCTGTGCCGGATTCCGGCATTCCTGTTACTCCGGCCTTGCGTTCTGGCCGCGCTGCACGATGGCTGATAGCGGTTGTAATTGCAGTTGCAGGCGCAGCCTGGTTTTTTTCGCAATCAAATGCTAATGCAGAACCTATGCTCAACTTTAAACCCGGCAACGATTATGCTGCCGACTGGAAGCGCGTTGATTCGCTCAGCGATGAAGGCTTGTATAAATCGGCACTCGAATTAACGAATGCCATTCATGCGAAAGCTAAAAAAGAAAAGAACGATGCACAGCAGGTAAAAGCGCTGATGTATCGCTTCCGGCTTTCGCAAACATTTGAAGAATACAGCGAGCAAAAAGCAATCAACGATTTGCGCGCTGAAATTACCACTGCCGAATTTCCGGTAAAACCTGTGCTGTATTCCGTACTCGCAACTTCTTACTGGAACTATTACGAGCAAAACCGCTGGAAATTTGCCGAACGCAGCAATATCGCCGGGAATAAAGAAGATGATATTGCTACATGGGATTTAAAAACCCTTGTTGAACATACGATTGCTGCCTTCGAAGCATCGCTGCAAAATGCCGACAGCTTGCAGCGTGTAGGACGCGAAGTTTTTGTGGCGGTTATGGAGGAAGGCGATGCTGATGCTAAAGCATTACGACCAACACTGTATGATTTTCTTGTACACCGCGCCATCGACTTTTACAGCAATGAAGAAGCTGGTGTAACCCGTCCTGCCGAGCGTTTTGTGCTCGATCAGGATACTTATTTCGGCCGCGCTGCTGATTTTGTAAAACTTAATGCCGTAACCCGCGACTCGCTGGCGATGAAGTTTTATGCATTCCGGCATTACCAAAATCTCCTGGCTTTCCGTCTCGGCGATAAAGCAAATGCAGATGCTTTTGTAGATGCTGATCTCAAACGCATCGGGTTTGTGTATAACAACAGCATTAGTGATCTTAAAGACAGTTTGTATGCTGATGCACTTTCGCAACTCGCGGCATCGCATTCTTCTTCGCCGGTTTCAACAGATGTAATGTATGCGCTGGCACGTTATTACCAAAGCAAATCAGGCAACGGCGATAATAAAGATGTTAATGCGCCTGAACGCGGCTATCTGAAAAAAGCGGTTGAAATTTGCGTTGAAGCTCAAAAACGCCATCCGAAATCGCAGGGCGCAACTAATTGTCTGGCGCTCGAAAAAGAAATCAAACAATCGTCGCACACATTCAACGGCGAACTTGTGGTTTTGCCGAACGAGCTTTCAAAAATCCGCATCGAATGGAAAAACCTCAGTAAGCTTTACTTCCGCATTGTAGCCGATAAAGCCGATTTGTTAAACCCCGAAAACTTTGATTCGCAGGCCGAGCGCATTGCCGATTATGTAAAACGTAAACCCGTAATAAGCTGGGAACAACCGCTGCCCAATGATGGCGATTATCTTACGCACAGTGCCGAAATTAAAGTGCCGGCTTTGCCGCAGGGTTCATACATTCTTCTCGCATCCGTAAAACCCGATTTCCCGGTTGATACCAATATCATTTCGGAAGGAAATCTTATTGTATCTGAATTAAGCAACACCAGCCGCAGACTCGAAAACGGTTCCGAAGAAATTCTTGTGCTCAACAAAAAAACCGGTGCACCAATGGCCGGAGTTACTGCAAATGTTTGGCAGCAGGAATACAGCTACATCACACGCCGCTACGGCTATAAAAAAGCAGAAACGCTGAAAAGTACAGCTGCCGGTTTTGTGATAATAGCTCCGCGCTCATCAAACGGTGCCAGCTATGTGGTTGAACTCATCAGCGGAAAAAACAGGTCGTTTACAGAGAATTTCTACCTCTATAAATACAACCGCGAACCCAAGCGGATGCGTGAGCAAACCATTTTCTTTACTGATCGCTCAATTTATCGCCCCGGACAAACAGTTTATTTCAAAGCAATAATGCTGCAAACCGATGGCGATAAACACAGTTTGATTGTTAATCGAAAGTCAACAATCAAACTTATTGATGCCAATTACCAGGATGCCGGAAATCTTGAACTTACGAGCAACAAATACGGATCAATAACCGGATCGTTTGTGCTTCCGATGTCGGGAGTTACAGGGCAATATCATCTGCAAGGCGAACATGGTTCCGAATATTTCTCGGTAGAAGAATACAAGCGCCCGAAGTTTGAAGTAAAAACAAATCCGGTAAAAGGATCGTTCCGCCTGAACGAGAAAATTGAAGTAACCGGAACAGCAAAAACATATTCGGGAGCGGTTGTTGACAATGCCGACGTGCAGTACCGTGTTGTGCGCAATGTAAGTTATCCGTGGTGGTGGTATCAGTGGTATCGCGGAGGTTATAGTCGCAGTGCAGAAGCCGAAATTGCTTCCGGAAAAGTAATGACCAACGATACTGGTGGTTATGTGATTCCGTTTACCGCTTTGCCCGACCGCACTATTTCGCGCAAGAGCAATCCAACATTTAACTATACCATATATATAGATGTAACCGACCAGAGCGGCGAAACGCAAAGCACACAGTCGTATGTAAATGTTGGCTACAAAGCTTTAAACGTTAGCATCGGGGTTGGTGAGCAATACAGCCAGCAGGATACTTCGGGCATTCCAATCTCAGTCAGCAATTTAATGGGAACGCCCGAAGCGGCGCAGGTGCAGATAAGCGTTGTAAAACTTACAGCGCCGCAACGCAACTACCGCAACCGCCTCACACCCGAATGCGACAAGCAGCTTTATACAGAAGCCGAGTGGTTTGCCATGTTCCCCAACGATCCGTATAAAGATGAAAACCTGATCCGCAACTGGAAACAGGGCGAAACGGTTTTCACAAAATCCATTGCTTCTGATAAAGACAAGCGCGTAATGCTTGCCGGTAAAGAAAAATGGAAGCCCGGTGTTTACAGGATTGATGCTGTTACCAAAGACAAGTTTGGCGAGGAAGTAAAAGAAACACGCTACTTCACACTGTTCAGCGAAACATCGAAAGTTGCGCCTGAATCAGAAAAACCATTTTGGTTTGAACCGCTCAAAGCAAGCTGCAACCCCGGCGAGAAAGCTGTTTTCCTGATGGGCACAACAGCAAAAGATGTTCAGGTGCTTTACGAAATTGAACACCAGAACCAAACCGAGAGTCGCCAGTGGATGAAGCTGAGCAACGAGCAAACCCGCATCGAAATTCCGGTTGAAGAAAAACATCGCGGCAATTTTGCCGTGCATGTATTGATGATGGTGAACGGCCGTGTGTTCCATCAGGATCAGTTGATTTATGTAGGCTGGGAAAGCAAAGCGCTTGATATTTCGTTTGCCACTTTCCGCGATAAACTGCAACCCGGAAAACCTGAAGAATGGAAGCTTACCGTTAAAGGATTGAAAGGCGAAAAAATGATGGCCGAAATGGTGGCGGCTATGTACGATGCTTCACTCGATGCATTCCGGTCACATGGCTGGGGATTCAGTTTGTGGCGCAGTTCATACGGCACACATTACTGGAATACATCAAATACTTCTCAAACACGTAATTCGTCGTTCTGGGTGGGTGAGGGTTGGTACACCGGACTTTCATATCACTTCAGAGAATACGATCAGTTAAATATGTATGGATTCTATCTCGGCGGCGGCTGGATGAGTTATGGTTATGCAGCACCGGGCTTAGGTGCGTCGGGTACGCTATACGATAGTGTACATGAAGTTAGAAGCAGTGATGATGTACAAGACAAAAAATCGGCACCGGCACCGGTTGCGGCAACAAAAGCATTAGGAAGACGTGAAGATGTAAACGGCAATACTGTTGCAGAACAACTGACTGAAGGAAAACCCGAAGAACCGAAGAGCGGTGAGGAAGAAGCAAAAGAAACCGGGGGCTTAACACAAGTGAAAGCCCGCACCAATTTGGGTGAAACAGCATTCTTCTTCCCGCAACTCGAAACGGATGCAGAAGGAAATGTAGTGCTCAAATTCACCGCTCCCGAGGCTTTAACCCGCTGGCGTTTCATGGCTTTCGCGCATACCGAAGACTTGCATTATGCTCAAGTTTCGCGCGAGGTGGTTACGCAAAAAGAATTGATGGTAATGCCTAATGTTCCGCGTTTCCTGCGCGAGAACGATAAAGTAACCATCACCGCAAAAATTGCAAACCTTGCTGATAAAGACCTCAGCGGTACTGCGCAACTCATGCTGTTTGATGCACTGAGCATGAAGCCCATTGATGCGCAACTGGGCAACACAAATGCAACGGTAACGTTTGCTGCTAAAAAAGGACAAAGCACCGCAGCAGCGTGGTCACTCAGCATTCCCGAAGGTATTGGCGCTGTGCAGTACCGCATTGTAGCTTTAGCCGGCAATTTCAGCGATGGTGAAGAAGCTGCACTGCCTGTGCTTTCCAACCGCATGCTGGTTACAGAAACATTGCCGCTGCCTATTAACGGCGGACAAACCAAAAACTTCCGTTTCGAAAAGCTGCTGGCATCGGGCAAGGGTTCATCAACACTGCGCAGCCATCGTTTAACGCTTGAGTTCACCTCAAATCCGGCATGGTACGGCATTCAGTCGCTGCCGTATTTGATGGAATATCCGTATGAATGTGCGGAACAAACGTTCAGCCGTTTTTATGCGAACAGTATTGCTACGCACGTTGCCAATTCATCGCCAAAAATCCGTGCGGTGTTTGATGCGTGGAAGAATCAATCGCCTGATGCGTTCCTGAGTAATCTCGAAAAAAATCAGGAACTCAAAGCCCTGATGCTCGAAGAAACACCGTGGGTGCTTCAGGCAAAAGATGAATCGGAACGCAAGCGCCGTGTAGGTATGCTGTTTGAAGTAAACCGCATGGCTGCAGAGCAGGAACGCACTTTGCGCCAGCTTCGCAAAATGCAGGTGAGCAACGGCGGCTGGCCCTGGTTTGAAGGAATGCCCGATGATCGTTACATCACGCAGCACATCATTACCGGCATGGGTCATCTCGATCATCTCGGCATAAAATCAGTGCGCGATGATCGTCAAACCTGGGACATGGTGAAAGATGGTGTTCGTTATCTCGACAATCGCATTGTTGAAGATTTCCGAGACATCCGCAAGTACGATAAAGAGTACAAGAAGAATAATCACCTCGACTATCTGCAAGTACAGTATCTCTATGCGCGAAGCTATTTTGCGGATATAGAAATGGACAAAGATGCCAAAGAAGCATTCGATTATTTCTTTGCACAGTCGCAGCAATACTGGCTCAAACAGCCACGCTATATGCAGGGTATGCTTGCCCTTGCGCAGCATCGTTATGCCGATAAAAAGACACCTGTTTCGATCATGAAATCGCTGAAAGAAACAGCGCTCACAAATGAAGAAATGGGCATGTACTGGAAAGAAAGCAGCGGTTGGTATTGGTATCAGGCACCCATTGAAGCGCAGGCAGTAATGATTGAAGCTTTTGACGAAGTGAGCAACGACCAGAAATCGGTTGATGCGCTGCGTGTGTGGTTGCTCAAAAACAAGCAAACCAATGACTGGAAAACCACCAAAGCCACAGCCGAAGCCTGTTACGCACTTCTGCTCCGCGGCACTGATTTGCTGGCTACTGAGTCTGACGTGAGCATTGTAATTGGCAACATGCCGGTTGATCCGAAGAAGCTCGACTCACCTGTTGAGGCAGGAACCGGTTACTTCAAAACATCGTGGAGCGGTACAGAGATCAAACCCGAAATGGGCAGCATCAAAGTAAGCAAAGCCGGTCCGGGTGTTTCGTGGGGCGCTGTTTACTGGCAGTACTTCGAGCAGCTCGATAAAATTACTCCGGCACAATCGCCGCTGCAGGTGAAAAAGCAATTGTACCGTGTGCGTAATACAACATCAGGCCCGGTGCTGGATGCGATTACAGAAGGCACAGTGCTGAAACCCGGCGATAAAATCCGTGTGCGCATAGAGCTTCGCAATGATCGTGAAATGGAATATGTTCACCTCAAAGACATGCGTGCATCGGGCTTTGAGCCGGTGAATGTGCTTTCGCGCTACAAGTATCAGGATGGTTTCGGTTATTACGAAAGCACCCGCGATGCGGCCACCAATTTCTTCATCGGCTTCTTACCAAAAGGCGTGCATGTGTTTGAATATCCGCTGGTAGTAGCACACGCCGGCGATTTCTCGAACGGCATAACTACAGTGCAGTGTATGTATGCGCCCGAATTTGCAGCGCACAGCGCAGGTGTTCGGGTTACGGTGCAGCGGTAGAAATTTCAGTTGATTAAAAAACAGGCAAGTGAAACTAATTCACTTGCCTGTTTTTATTTTTTTTTCGGCACAAACACTTCAACTTTTACATTATCAATCAGCAATTCTGTTCCTCCTGCATTCCAAACCGCTGCGGTGAGTGTATCGCTGCTGTGTAAAATCACCGGTGTAATAAAATCGGCATGAATGTGTTTCCAGTTGCCGGTTTCCAGAGTTGCGGCAGTATGGTCTGATCCTGCGTAACCGTATTGCTGCCGGCCTTTTGCTGATGTTGCAAAAACAAGTTTTGTTTCCGGCAAACTGTCTTGCAGGAGTACATCGGCGCTAATGCGGATACGAACATGGTCAGCATCGGTAAGCGAATGATATGCGGCATTCCAGTTTCCGGCGTAGTCATACGTTTTGTTTAGTCGCAAACTGCGTTTTCCGCTTCCGGCTGATAGTGTATCGCAAATGTGTTTGAGAGGAATGCTGCTGTTTTCGAAATCGAGCAGCATTACTGTTGTTACTGTGTAGTTGTTCAGCACACTATCCAGCGGGAGTGCATTCCAGCGATCAACTTCGAGTAAATTTTCGACTCCCGGCGGAATTTCAGTCTTGCCGAAAATGGCAGCATAGTAAGCGCCGGTCATTCTGTCGCCGCTGATGATGCCTTCGCGATATTGCCACATCTGAAAAATGCTGAGGCAAAATGTAAACCCGGCAAACCCAAAAGTTGCCACACGCAGCCATGTTTTCAGACTGATTTCAAACAGCAGAAAGCCCAGCGGCAACACTAGTATCGCATACGACTGAATCATCGGCCGCTGACTCCACGATGTGGCATACCACCAGCATTCCCAGCTGCTCACCACCCAAAGGTTGATGATGAAAAAAGCAATCAGCGGCACAAAAAGGCGGCGCTGTTTTTTCCAAAGCACAATAAATCCGGCAATTGCAAGCAGCATTAGCGGAGTATAAATCAACCAGCCTTTTTTGAAGCTGAATAAAAATTTCAGCGTAAACGGATGCAGAAAATCGAAGCCTTCTGCATGATGATAGCTGGTGAAGTGACCGCTCGTGTATTTCCAGTAAATGAGTTGAATGCTTCCAACAGCAAGCATGCCTGCAATCAGCAGCAACACATCAGCACGACGGGCAAGCAGTAATTGCATTTTTGAACGCAAATCTGCAATGCTGCCAATATTCCAGAGCAGAGGAATAAGTATCAGTACCAACTCCGACGGTCTTGCTATAGTAAGCCAGCCAATTAATACACCAATGAGCAAGCCAAGTTTTGCCGATGGTTGTTCATGCCACTTTATCGTAAACAACAACAGTAAAGCATTTCCGGCAAACAAATAGTTATGCGAACTCGTTGGATCAAAAGCTGCATAATAAAATTGATTGGTTCCAACTGAAATAAGGGCAATAAGAAAAGCTGTTTGTACATCACTGAACCAGCGGAATAAAATTCTGCGAACAATCATTAACCCGAGAACACTATAGAAAAGTCCCGAGAAAATTGCCGCATACTGATAAGGAGCAGAAAATCCGTCGGGCGGCGCACCGCTGATTTTTGCGGCAATATGTCCGCCCAGGAAAAAAGGAAGCATGGCAACAGCTTGCCCGGAAGGATAAACATTTACAAGTCTGTTTTTCTCTGAAGGATAAAACTGATACTGCGGCCGGCCCTGCTGATATGTTTCATTTAACTGATTATACCAGCTTTGATCTTCGATACCCGGATCATTATAAATAATTGTTGCCGGGAGATACATATAATAACCGAGCGCATCCCAACTGATTACATTCGACTGGCGTATATAATCAGGATATTGGTTACAAACACGCACCTGACTTCCGGCAAAAAGAATTGCCAAAAGAACAACCAGAGTAAAAGAAAGGCTTCCTTTGCGTTTACCGATCATTGATGCATAATTACAACGAAATAAGCAAAGTTGGGCTACTCCTTATTTTCTTCATTAATAAGAACAACACCTTTCAGCATCATCCAAACACTTATAATAACCAGTATGTGTGAAATGTCATTGTAGTTAAACCAAGCAGATACCGAAATTTTAAAGCCATGAACTGCACCGGTTACTGCCGAAACAATTATTCCGAGGGCAATCCAAAATCCGCTTTTTTTACCTTTTGAATATTGATAAATATGCCAAAACAGTAATGGTAAAAGTCCAACCGCGAGATGATATTTTACAACCGCGTAAGTTTGAAAACTGATGAGAATGATTGTGGTAATAACAAGCTGTCCGATAATAAAACCCTGCAGCAGACGCAATTTTTTTGGCGCGTAATGCTGCACCGTTGCTAATTGTGCCCCCGAAACTCCGGCCGATTGAACCAGTCCCATGGTTAGCCAAATAGCAAGATGTACATTGTCGGGAGTATAATACGAAAAGCCATGAACGATCATGCCAATCAGCGAAGCAATTGAAACTCCGGCAAAAAACCAACGCCAGATTCGTGCCGGAGTAAATGTAATATCGTTACGAATGAGACGGCGCCACGCAATAAGCGCAGCAGCAAACATCATCATATTGGTGATAGCGGTAACCGGATCACGGATTACAATGCTGCCTGCCGTGATTTCGGTAGTGAAATGAAGCATCGGGGAAAATTGGTCAAGTCTGGTGTATTGCAAATGTAATAATTACAACCGACCAGTTTTTTTGATTCGTATATATAGAACAACAACCAACCACGCCACAAAACTTGCCAATGTTCCCCAGATAATCGGCGGACAGTTATTGGGGAATACTGTTGTGATGAGCCACACCAGCATTCCGGCAAGCATTGATGCAATTGCCGCTGCAGAGTTTTTGCTTTTCAAAAATAATCCGGCACAAAGCGGCACAAACAAAGCAACCAAACTTATTGCCGAGGCTTCGCTTACCAATTCGGCAATATCGCGGCGCAGCACAGCCATCAGCAATGCGGCAACAGCCAGCGCTAGCACACACAGCCGCGTGCGGAGCAACTGCCGTTTTGCATTGGTTTGAGGAAACAGCGGCTGCAAAATGTTTTCGCTGAGAATGACAGCCGGTGCAAGCAGCGCACCGCTCGATGTACTCATTACAGCCGAAAGCAATGCACCGAAGAAAAAAATCTGAAGCACCGGTCCGGTATGCTGCATAATTAAATCGGGCAACAGCAGCTGAAGATCATCAGGAGGAGCGATGAGCAGTTGTGCTCCCAGCACCAGCAGCAAGGGCAAAAATGCAATGCTCAGATACATTGCCGCAGCAAGCAATGATGAACGGACAGCAATTTTTTCGCTGCGCGAAGACATTACGCGCTGAAAAACATCTTGCTGCGGAATTGAACCTAAACCAATACTGATCCACGCCGCAACAAATTCGAGCGTGCCGGTAAAACTTTTATCCGGAAAAATACTGAAACTCTTTTCCGGAGCCGATTGAAGAACGTGTGTTATTCCGCCGGCTTGTTCTGTTACAACAATAGTTACGGCAATGAGACCAACAACAATAAATACAGTTTGTATAAAATCGGTAATCGACACACTCCACATTCCGCCGCTCATGGTGTAAGCAACAACAACAGCGGTTGAGAGTAAGATTCCGGACGTAACAGAAATTTCAGGAATCACAGTGTGCAGCACTAAGCCCATAGCCACCATTTGTGCCGATACCCATCCTATATATGAAATAACAAGAAAGAAACCGGCGATCAGTTCAGCGCTTTTTCCAAATTGATTTCGGTAAAAATCGCCGAACGTATTCAGGTTCATCCGATATAAACGACGGGCAAAAAACAGACCAACCAGAATGAGGCACAATGCTGCACCAAGCGGATCTTCTACCATTCCGGCACCACCTTCTTCTGCAAACCGGGTTGATGCACCCAGCACAGTTTCGGAACCAAACCAGGTTGCAAATACGGTTGCTGTTGCAAGAGGAAGAGAAAGCCGCCGGCCTGCAAGAATAAAATCCTGATCGTTCTTTACGCGCCGCGATGCGTAAAAACCGATGAGCACATTCAACAACAGATAGGCAATAATAAATGCGGCAACCATCTGACAAAGATATTTTCGAGACGGCTCTAAATTATCAACTTCCTGAAAATGCAAAACGCCGCAAATAAAGGAATACCTTTGCACATGCAAAAAAAGCAAACGCTCAGCGGTCCTGCTATGAATGTGCTTATGGCAGAAGCGCTGGAACTTTTCCTCATTAAAGGAATGCCGGCAGATAAAGTGATCGGCGAATTATTCAAACATCATCGCATTAAAGACGAAACCCGTCGCGGTGATATTGCTGGAATGTTTACATTGCTTGTGCGTTTCTGGCGGCCGCTTTCTACAGCTTCCGAATTCGGTGATCCAACAGTTGATGCGCAAGTTCGTTATCTGCTTAAAGCAGCCAGCCTCTGGAAAAAAATATATGCAGGCAAACCGGTTGACAGCGATGACCCCAAACTTGTTGATCGTCTTTCGCGTTATCTCCGCGTCAGAAAATTGCGCGAGTCGGTTACCGACTGGATGGATGCGCAAGGCGTGAAAGAGTTGGGAGAAGATCGCTGGGAAGATATGCTCAAAGCGCTCAACCGCACTGCTCCTGTTTATCTCCGGGTAAATTCATTGCGCACCACGCGGGAAGAATTGCAAACAAAACTTGCTGCCGAAGGAATAGAAACTGTTGCCGAAACTGATTTGCCTTTTGCATTGCGTCTGAATCGATACCAAAATGTTTTTGGGACAAAAGCATATGACGAAGGTTTGTTTGAAGTGCAGGATCTTTCGTCGCAGCGTGTTTCCGAATTTGCCCAAATTGAGCCCGGAATGCGAGTTGCAGATGCATGCGCAGGTAATGGAGGAAAAACATTACACATTGCGGCGCTGCTAAAAAACAAAGGCAAACTGCTCGCGTTCGATACATCCGAACACAAACTGGAAGTACTTCGCAAACGCGCTGCAAAAGCCGGAGCAGATACTGTTGAAGTAAAACACATCAGCAGCGGAAAAGTGATGAAACGACAAGATACAGGTGCCGACAGAGTTTTACTTGACGTGCCATGTTCGGGAACAGGAGTGCTGCGCAGAAATCCCGATATACGCTGGAACCTGCACAGCGACGACCTTTCACGCCTTCATGAAACGCAACAGCAACTTCTCGATAGCGGAAGTAAGATGGTGAAAGAAGGTGGCAAACTTATTTATGCAACATGCAGCATTTGGCCATCAGAAGGTGAAGAGCAGATTCGTTCATTTCTTGAGAAAAATACCGACTGGAAACTTGAAGATGAGTACAGAACTGATCCCGTTCAAGAAAATAGTGACGGATTTTATATGGCAAGGCTAATTTTTTTCGGAAAGTGAGCAACGTCATTTTCGAGCGATCAAAAATCAACTATTAAAAAAAAGAAGTAAACTAATATCAAGCAGATATATTTGTAATCTACTGTTTTCAATTAGTGTAAACAAAATCACAAATCAAATATATTAGAATAAAAAATAGAATCAAAAGCTATTTCACTCATTTTCTACTGATTGCAGAAGTACTGTAACAGCCTTATTAACAGAATTGTGTTGAAAAAATAGAGAGGGGATGTTTCTTTTAAGCCCTAATTTTTTTTTACTTCGTCGAAACAATTCTTCAAAACCAAAACAACCATGGCAAAGAAAGCAACCAAAGCAGCTCCGAAGAAAGCTGCGGCGAAAAAGCCGGCCGCTAAAAAAGCGACCAAAAAAGCAGCTAAGAAAGCTGCTCCTAAAAAAGCTGCTAAGAAAGCTGCTGCTCCGAAGAAAGCTGCTAAGAAAGCTGCTCCGAAGAAAGCTGCTAAGAAAGCTGCTCCGAAGAAAGCTGCTAAGAAAGCTGCTCCGAAGAAAGCTACTAAGAAAGCTGCTCCGAAGAAAGCTGCTCCGGCTCCTGCCAAGTAATCTTCGCATTACGCAAACGAAAGTCCTCGCAATTAACGGCGGGGACTTTTTGTTTTCAGTCAGATCCGGACAGCTACAATCAAATTCTGCGAAATACTATCTTTGAAAAGCCAGAACTCAATCAAACACAAAATGAAACAACTGTTTTTCGCTGCCGCATTATCGGCATTACTTCTTCAGGCCTGCTCAGGTGATACAAAAACCAACAACACTGATGATGTTGTGCCGGCCAACCAAACTGCCCTTGATCTCACCGCACAAGGTTTTCCGCTTAAAATAAATGTTCCTGACTCAACTTTTGGTTTTGCTGAAGTAATGGAAACTGCCGGCGGTGTCGAAATTCGCGTTGGCAGCAAGTTTGATATAATGGTGAATACAGCTGCTCCCGAAGATATGGATATGAAACAACAGAAAGCACTCGCACAGGCTTCAATGGACGGCGCAACAGTGAAATTTACTATTGATACGGACACAACATTAGTTTGGGAAACTAAATTCGGTGATCTCGAAGCAGTAAACCATTTTTACATGCTCAAGAAAATCGGTAACGATACTTATTACGTGCGCGACAATAACCAGAATCCCGAGAATCAGTTTAAAGCCGCTGAAATTACACGTATGCAGGAAGCCGCACGCTCACTTCGTGCTAAACCTGCGGCACCTGCTGCGTAGTTTGCTTTGCCCCCCTTCGACTCCGCTCAGGAGGACAAAGAGCATTTAGTTTGTATAAAAGACTTAATGATAAAAAATGATTATAACGACGAAGGCTCAACATCAATGTTGAGCCTTCGTCGTTATTATCCGAGAACAAATTTACTTTATATAGAAAATACAAGAACAAGCATCAGTTGCACTAAAGTCCCTCGTCAGCATGTCTTTATATCTTCTTGTTATCTCATTTTCCAATCTTCTTATCATCTCGATTTCCTAGCTTCTTGTCCTCTCGACTTCCAATTTTCTTGTCATCTCGATTTCCTAGCTTCTTGTCATCTCGTCTTCCTAGCGTCTTGTCATCTCGAGCGGAGTCGAGAGAAGACAAGCTTCTATTGCGCTTCTGCCGACATCTTCTTCTTCATACGATCACGCTCATTCGGATCGAGATAGATTTTGCGGATACGGATGGACAGCGGTGTGATTTCAACATACTCATCGCCCTGAATGTATTCCATTGCTTCTTCAAGCGAATGTTTGATGGCGGGAGTAATGCTCACTTTATCATCGCTGCCTGATGCGCGCATGTTGGTGAGTTTTTTCTCAGTAACGAGATTCACAACCAGATCATCCGGACGAATATGTTCGCCGATTACTTGTCCGCCGTAAATTTCTTCTCCCGGCGAAACAAAAAATGCACCGCGATCCTGAAGCTTATCAATTGAATAAGCAACAGCAGCACCTTTGTCTTTTGCAATGAGAACACCTGCAATTCGTCCCGGAATAGGACCTTTCCACGGTTCAAATGCTTTGAAGCGGTGCGCCATAATTGCTTCACCTGCGGTTGCTGTAAGTACGTTATTACGCAAACCCATCAAACCGCGCGAAGGAATTTCAAATTCCATGTGAATGAGATCACCTTTCGGTTCCATCACAAGCATTTCGCCTTTGCGCTGACTAACAAGTTCAATTACTTTTCCTGATGTTTCTTCGGGTACGTCAACAGTAAGCGTTTCTATCGGCTCATGTTTTACTCCGTCGATTTCGCGGATGATTACCTGAGGCTGACCAATCTGTATCTCGTAACCTTCGCGGCGCATGGTTTCGATGAGAATAGACAGGTGAAGAATACCGCGACCGAAAACAAGATATGAGTCGGGCGAATCAGTTTCCTGAATACGCATAGCAAGGTTCTTCTCCAGCTCACGATACAAACGATCACGAAGGTGACGCGATGTAACAAATTTGCCTTCTTTACCGAAGAAAGGTGAGTTGTTGATGGTGAACAACATGCTCATTGTGGGCTCGTCGATAGAAATTGCGGGAAGACCTTCGGGGTTTTCGAAATCAGCAATGGTATCACCAATTTCAAAACCTTCGATACCTGTAACGGCAACAATATCACCGGCCTGAACAATATCGGTTTTCTTTTTGCCGAGACCGTCGAACACAAATACTTCTTTAACGCGGGTCTTTACAAAACTTCCGTCGCGTTTAACAAGAGTAACCGGAGTATTCTCGCGCACTTCACCGCGGAAAACACGGCCTACTGCAATACGTCCGATAAACGTAGAGAAGTCGAGCGATGTAATTTGCAACTGAAGTGTTCCTACGTGCTGCGGTGCATTGGGGAAATAATCGAGAATAGTATCGAGCAGCGGGCTGATGTCTTCGCCCGGAGTTTTCCAGTCGTGACCCATCCAGCCTTGTTTAGAAGAGCCGTAAATGGTGCGGAACTCAAGTTGTTCTTCGGTAGCATTCAGGTTAAAGAACAGATCGAAAACCTGATCGTGTACTTCGTCTGGGCGGCAGTTTGGTTTATCAACTTTATTGATAACCAGAATTGCTTTTTTGCCCATCTGCAATGCTTTTTGAAGCACGAAGCGGGTTTGCGGCATAGCACCTTCAAACGCATCAACAAGCAGCAGAACACC
Organism: Bacteroidota bacterium; assembly: GCA_046335555.1. Classification (GTDB taxonomy): domain Bacteria; phylum Bacteroidota; class Bacteroidia; order Palsa-965; family Palsa-965. The sequence goes on along the minus strand of JBKDHA010000068.1, from coordinate 4,732 downwards.
GTCGGCCATGTTGAGAACGCGCTCTACTTCACCGCCAAAGTCGGCGTGGCCCGGAGTATCAATAATGTTGATCTTAACACCTTTGTAAACCACCGAAACGTTTTTGGCGAGAATGGTAATTCCGCGCTCTCGTTCGAGGTCGTTGTTGTCAAGAATAAGTTCGCCGGATTCCTGATTCTCGCGGAAAAGTTTTCCCTGGAGAAGCATTTTGTCAACCAGCGTGGTTTTGCCATGGTCAACGTGAGCGATGATGGCGATGTTGCGAATTTGCTGCATGATGTGTTTTCGAAAAGAGGTGCAAAGGTACGGCTTTTCGGCCATCATGCGTTAACCAAGTGTTAATCAATCAAAAAGCAACTATCATAAGGGATACCCATTAATTGCTGATTCGCCACCGCACACCGGGCGTAACCACAAACAAAACCGGTATTCCCGGGAGAGAAAAGTGTTAGTGTTAAATGAACTATAATAAAGCCGGGGATTGAAATTCAGACAGCCCCCAAACTCCTTATGGAAGAATAATTTCAATCCACGGATTCATTATAGTATATGGCAGAGGCCCGCCAACAGCGGCAGCGGCATTTACTGCTGCTACAACCTGCGGATTTTGCGTAATGGTAACAGTTGCAATAGCAAGAGCTTGAGAGTTGCCGGGAATAAAAACATAAGCACCTGCCGCTGTATGGAGAATGGCCCAGTACTGATAATGAGATAAAGTAATATAAACACGATTGTTTATATAGTCTGACACGACTTTAAGGTTGTGAATATGAGCGGTTCCGGCACCGGTATATTCTGCAAAACCAAGTGGAGCTACGGCAGCACCCGCAGCAGCGCCCGCACCCGTGTTTGAGGTGGCAAGGTAGTGTGCCTCAAGCGGAAGTGCGGCTGCCGGAGTTGCTGCCGGAGCAGCAGCAGCGCCAATACCTGCTACCCCGTTTGCCGGGAGCACCCCGTTAGAATCTTCGTGCCAGCTTCGTAGTGTTCCCGGGTCGTTTGGTGTGGTTTCTCTTCTGCTTTGCTCGTAGGGTGTGCGTTCATCAATAACACCGGCTCCTGCAGCGAATTGAGACTTTACATCAAAAATCAAATTAAGCAAGGGGCGCGGAAAAAACTCTTTAGCCTGATTCCAGGTTAGCTGTTTAATTTGTGTGGCAGCCACACGCGCACCAACTTGAGGCGCTGCTAATAATGTTGCTCCTGCCGCAGCGCCAAATTGCGCCTGAGCGTCAAATTCATCATTCCACGTAATTTCAGGGGCAGCGGCATTGGCATGGGCTACTTTTGCATTACGTTCAGCTTGTGTCTGCGCTGCCGCACTCCCTCCGGCAAGAGCACATGCCTGACTAGCTGCTAACCCCGCTGCAGTAGCCGCTGCACTGTTATAAGCAACAGTCCATGATGGCCGTATGTTTGTGTGTGTATAGCCGGGTGTTGGCTGGACAGAATATCGGCTTTGGGCATTTGGAACAACAATATCCTGTGCAACACCTGCACCTGCGGCAGGAGCTGGACCACCAACGGCTAAAATCGCATTGGCTGCTGCCGCAGCAGAATTGGCGTTTACTGCCGCATGAGTGGGAAAAACCAACGGCGCCGGAGCCGGAGCGGGAGCCGGAGCCGGAGCGGGTGCCGGTAGTGCCGGAGCGGGCGCAGGAGCAGGTACGGGAGCTGGCGGAGCCGGTGCAGCCGGTGCGGGTGCCGGTGGTGCATTTACTAAAGCGGCTATTGCAACCGGATCAGCATACGTCGGATGATTAACTGTTGCGCGTGCGTTGATTGTATTAATCAATCCTATTAACTCATCTGTTATTGTGATACATAAAGCTATCGGGGGCGGAGCCGGAGCCGGAGCAGCTGCCGGAGCCGGAACCGGTGCTGCAGCGGGAGCCGGAGCAGGTGCCGCCGCAGCCACCAATGCATTGTTCAGTGCAAGTCTAAAAGCTCTCAGAGCGCCAGTTTCTCCGTCTGCAACAGCAACTCCGCCCGCAAATGCTGCTCTGGCGGGTGGCGGACCGGTTGCTGCAATAGCGTTATCTGCAAAACCATCTGCCATTTTTAATTCATCCTCAACAACCATTTTAAGAAATTCCTTTAATTGAAGCACAGTGAGAATGGCAGCCGGTGCAACTCTGGCAGCATATTGAGTTGCACTCAGATTTACTTTTTGCTGAATTACCTGTTCGCCGGTCTGCGCTGTTTCAGCATGGTTAATTTGCGTATTTTGAATAGTATATTTAATCGCTTTTACTGCCTTCTTCATCTGTACAAATGAACCGGAGGAACGACTGTTGGCCATTGCTATTATATTGTTCTGAGCAATAGTATCGGGCCGGTTGTCATTCATAGCAACAGACTCATTATGCACACTTAAATTATCCAGATTATTTGCAACAGCATTGCTTTTTTGCTCCGCAGGTGAAACTTTATTATACATAGGACTCAGATGATGCTTGTTGTTTATCAGATGACAGTACTTGTTAATTCATAATTCGTAACTTATAACGAAATATACGATTATCTATAATATTTCAATGATTTCAAACTTCAGCACATCAAACAGTAAAATTATTAATGCTGAGAAATAATGGACAGTAATCAGGCGGGCATCATTTTTTTGATGGAAAACAGGTCTTCGGATATGACCCCGAACACATCATAATTAGTTATTCACTCAACCGCCACCGCACGCCCGGCGTAACTACAAACAAAACCGGTATTCCCGGCAACACATTGGTAGAAATATCCATGCGCTCATTTATCGGATAATTATGTTCAACCTCACCTCCGTGCCACACAAATTTGGTTTGCCAGCGCCCGTTTTTTGAATCGCGGAAGAGTCCCTGATCAACATAACCGTCCATGTTTTTCCAGGTCTTCCGGTAATAGAAAAACGGACCCATGCCAATTGAACCCTCGCCTAATTTGCCCAATTGTGCCTGTGTGCGCAGCGTGAGCATACTCGCCCCGGCAAATTTTCCGCCGCAGTCAGAAAGAATGGCTTGTCCGAATTTTACACCGATATACGGATGAAAACGATACTCCGCAGTTAGTGCAATGCCATAATTCATCACTAAATGACCGTGTTTATCGATCCGGCCTTTGTACAACTGCGGATGCGGCGATTTTTTGAAATGGAATGAAAGTCCAACCACTTTAACGCCAACAAACCATTGTGCGCTCAATGGTGCTGTGGCAAACAAAATGCAAAGCAAAAAAAGGATGCGAAGGGTTTTCACAGATGCTCAAAAATACGGCTCAACACTACTTCGGCGGCATTTTTCAGTAAATATTCATCCGCAATTTGGTTATACCAAACATTTGCACGAAATTTGTATGTAGCTACATATAAATTTAATTCGCAGCACAATGGATCGCAAACATTTTCTCCGTTTAATGGGAATGCTGCCGCTAACAGGAGCCGCCATGCAACTTCAGGATCTTCGCCGTTTTTCGGATACACTTACCGCAACCGACACTATGCCGGTGCTTTTTGTTGGACACGGCAGTCCGATGAATGCCATCGAAGACAATGTTTTCTCGCGAGAGATGAAAGCCATGGGGCAGAAAGTGCCCAAGCCGAAAGCAATTCTTATGGTTTCGGCGCACTGGGAAACCCGCGGCACATTTGTAACTGCACAAGAAAAACCGCCAACGATTCACGATTTCGGCGGATTTCCGCAGTCGCTGTTTGATGTGGAGTATCCTGCTCCCGGCAGCAAATGGTTGGCCGGCGAAACAAAAAGCACAGTAAAGAAAACAACCGTAGCCGACAGCAACGACTGGGGTTTCGACCACGGCTGCTGGAGTGTTACGCGCAATATGTTTCCCGGAGCTGATATTCCGATTATTCAAATCAGTCTCGATTATACTCAGCCGCCGCAGTATCATTATGATCTTGCCAAAGAACTTTCGGCACTGCGCCGCAAAGGTGTGCTTATCATCGGCAGCGGAAACATGGTACACAATCTCGGCCGCATTGTAATGCCCGCCAACGGCGATATTAACGCACCTTATGGTCTCGACTGGGCACTCGAAGCCCGCAGCATTTTTACCAAACATATACAAAGCGGAAATCATCAGCCGCTTATCAATTACAAAGAACTCGGAAAGTCGGTACAGCTTTCGGTGCCAACGCCCGAGCATTATTTACCGCTGCTTTATGTGTTGGCACAGCAGGAAAAAACCGATCAGCTTTCGTTGTTTAATGATGTAGCTGTTGCAGGTTCATTAACAATGACATCGGTATTGATCGGGAAAGTGTAAAAAAACAAAACGAGCGAAGCGAGAAAACTCACTCATCACTTTACACTTTACATTCAACACTGCAGGAAAAAACCGATCAGCTTTCGTTGTTTAATGATGTTGCTGTTGCAGGTTCATTAACAATGACATCGGTATTGATCGGGAAAGTGTAAAAAAACAGAACGAGCGAAGCGAGAAAAAACATTCAACACTTTACACTTTACATTCAACACTCCCCGCAAAGCGGGGCCTACTCTTCGGGTTGTGCATACCAGATTCGGTAAAGGCGACCATGATAGAAGAACAGTGATAGAAACAGCAGAATTAATCCTCCAATTTGCGCAAGTAAATAATAGACACTATACCGATTAATTGACTAAACAAATTTAGCTTCGATTCTCAAGTTATGCAAAGCACAGCAAATAAGCATAAGTCTGTCTTCGCGGCCATATAGTCTTCCTCTGTATGTTTCTTTCACCTTGCGGAA